>CAMYKF010000529.1 GCA_947258905.1 uncultured Pirellulaceae bacterium
ACCAACCATGATCGTGTTCGAGGTCCCATCCTTGATTGTCGATAGTGTGATCCGCTCTCCACTTGACATTGCTCCGCGATATCGGTTCCGTTCCGGGTCGGAGTGGATACCTCCAGACATCGCCCCTGAACATCCCAGATAACTTGCGGCCTTGTACTCAGCTGTAAGAAAATCATCCAGCATTTGCACATAGCTGACAGCATCCGAATCGATGCCGCCAAATGTTACGGGCTGGCTGCCGCCGGTATACAAAATCCGGTTGCCTTCCTCGGACAGATTGTCGGATGGGCAACTGTACAAGGCGGGCAGGGCTTCGGACATTTCCACGAATCCGTCGGCATCGCCAAACCACTCAATGCTTGACTGGTCGGAATTGAGGTGGTTTGTCAGATCTCGCTGCAGGTCGTACATGCCGCGATGCAGTTTGCCGCCCAGGTGAGTTTCCTCCAGATACGGCAAGATTAAAACGAGAAACGATGTATGCTGAATTTTCTTCCAGAAAGGACCCGATTCGGTATTCCGGAAGTCGTCCCACTGCAGCGCTTCGGCATAACCAACAGTCCCGGGAGGCAGGCGACCCAGCGACGAATGGAAGCCGTGAGCCGCCAAACCAATCTGTCGCAAATTGTTGGCGCAATGAATTCGCCGGCTCGTTTCTCGCACTGATTGCGCCGCCGGGATCAACAGTCCAACCAGAAGCCCGATAATCGCGATCGTGACCAAGAGCTCGACAAGAGTGAAACCAGATCGTTTGGTTGACATGTTCATTTGAATGCCATGTTTCGAAAATCGAAGCATCTATTGCTTTACGCTATGCGGGCCAGTGATTGTCCGCAAGGGAAAGAAAGAAAGAAAGAAAGATGCATCATTTTTTTGCGATCATCACGGCATTGCCGTGCAAGCAACAAGCTGCCAGGGAAAGAACTTGCCTCCCCATCACGAGATGGCTACCTTTACCCCCCACGATTCGGCGATGGCGGAACTGACGTTCAAGGGCGGAACTGACGTTCAAGTAATGTCTGCGGTACCACGGGGGTCGGACCACGCGCACGATTCTCCTTGAAATACAGAATTCCACTTGCGAATCGCTGGAAAACCGAATTAAAAGGATGTTGGCGGCGCTGCATTTTTGCGGTCATGATCACGAGGAGCAGGTGCGCTTTGGACATGCCGTTATGACGATGATTGCCCATCAAACTGACCGACAATGGCCGCTGCCCGGTCGATCTCACGCGATGCGAATGGGCTGGCATGACCTGCTTTTCGCGCACTGGACCTTTGCACCCGAATCCGTTGCCAGACTGCTGCCCGAGGGCATCCAGCTGGATACGTATGACGGGCGGGCCTGGCTGGGAGTCGTGCCGTTTCGCATGACGGACGTGGCACCACGTTTTGTGCCGGCCATGCCTTGGGTATCTGCGTTTCCCGAGTTGAATGTGCGTACCTACGTAACGTGCGACGGGAAACCGGGAGTCTGGTTCTTTAGCCTCGACGCCACGAACCCACTGGCGGTTCGCGTGGCCCGCAAATTCTTTCACTTGCCGTATATGGACGCCCGTCAGTCGATTCGCCTTGCTGATGACTGGTATCACTACAAAAGTCAACGCACGCACCGCAACGAACCGGCAGCGATCTTCGAAGCAAAATACCGGCCGACCGGTGATATCTTCAACGCCCAGCCTGATACGCTCGAGTATTGGCTGACGGCCCGCTATTGCCTGTACGTCGCCAACGCCAGAGGCCAGATCATGCGTGGCGAGATCGATCACCCTCCCTGGCAGTTGCAGCGGGCCGAATTGCAAATAACCAGCAACACGCTACTGGATAGTCTGGCCCTCAAACCGGACGGAGAACCTCACCTGCTATTTTCAAAAGCGATCCACGTGAAGGCGTGGACTAACGAACTCGCCTGAGCCGTGCCGCTATTTCGGTTCGATCCGCACGGCGCAAACCTTGTACTCGCCGGTTTGGGTAACCGGGTCGCCGGCGTCGTTGGTCAGCAGGTTGGCGCGGGACTCGGCAAAGTGCATGGGCATCCACGTGCAACCGGGGCGAACCCGTGGGGAAACCCAGACTTCCGCCTCCACTTCACCGCGTCGCGAAACAACCTTCACCATCTCACCGTGCTTGACACCCAGTTGTCGGGCATCGTAACGGTGGACTTCGATGAAGTTCTGGCGCTGCTTGGCGACCGGACCGGGATCCCGTCGTGTCTGAGTGGCAGCATTGTAGTGATACAGCGTGCGTCCGGTGGACAGAACCAGCGGATATTCGACGTCGGGCAACTCCGCACTGGGGCGGTAGGACACACCCTGAAACTGGACTTTTCCGATCAACGGTCCGTCGAGGTGCAGTGTCGGAGTGCCAGGGTGATTCTCGTCCGTGCACGGCCAGTGCATCCCTTCGATGTTTTCTTCCAGCCGCTTGTGGGAAATACCTGCCACCTTGGGCGTCAATGAAGCCATTTCGTCATACACCTCTCCGGCGTTTTCGTAATTCGGCATTTCGTAACCGCAGACGCGGGCAAAGTTGCACAGGATCTGCCAGTCGGGCAGGGCATTG
>CAMYKF010000530.1 GCA_947258905.1 uncultured Pirellulaceae bacterium
CGATGTTTCGTGTATAGGCAACGTTGATGTTGTGTCGCGGCGTGCAGCGATCCGACCATTTCAGGTGTTCCAGATTCAGCACACCCTCCCTGTTCATCAGTGCAGGCCAGGTGCGTCGCAGTCCGGTGGGCTTGTATGAACCATGAAACTGGATGGTCAGGCGATGTTTCATTGCCGATTCCAGAATGCGTTGGCAGTTCTCCACCATTTCCTGGTCGTCGCGATCGAGGAAGTCGACCATTAGTCCGTTGACTCCCCACGAGTGGTACAGCGCGAAGGCTTCATCCAGTTGATCCATCAACGGCCGCCAGTGGACCCACAAACGGATGCCCACGCCTTGCTCTCTGGCGTACGCCAGGATCCGGGGCAATTCCAATTCCGGCCGCGGCGTCAGGATGTCTGTGTCATCTCCGGGGGCGTAACCCCGTGTTGACTGGATGTACCACGGCCTTTCATCCGCCACTACCGCGTGATATTCAATGCCATACTCCTTGCAAAAATCGATGTAGTATTTGTGCGTCTCGAAATTCATGCCGGCTTCAAAACCGAGATCGGGTTCAACCCAGCCGTTCCACCAGTTCCAGGTAGTCTTGCCCGGCTTGATCCATGTGGCGTCCAAATCGCTTGGCTCGTTCAGACTTTCAATGACGTTACTTTCAAGCAATTTTCCCGGGTGGTCAGCGACGAGCAGCACTCGCCACGGCGTCGAGAATCGAGCTTGTTGCGTGGAAACTGCCTCGGGATCGTCTGGTAAGGGTGATAGTCGCGTTTGTAACAACACACCATCGTTCCTGCCCTGGTTCGAGACTCGACCGAGATACATACCCGGATAATTCAGCAACCGGGCTTCAGTGATGGCAATCGCCAAATTCTGCCGGTAGAAAACAGCCGGCAAGTCAATCAACTCCCCGATTGGCAGCGACTCGGCAGGCTGGTCGGAATATTCGTGCTCGTGGGATGTGCGAAAGTTTTCACACCGGGTTGCCAGCGATCGCCAACCTTCGCCGAACCGGAATTCGGTGTTTTCCTGCTCAAGGACGATACCGGATCCGACATCGTAAAATTCATATCGCAGAGCGACCGCGTCATCGAAGATGCGTAAACGCAGGCCAAGTTGTCGATCGTGGCGATCTGTGATGCGCAAAAGTGCTTCGCGAAAGGCAATACGCACGGGCGAGTTCTTGCCTTGCGGATTGTCCCACGTTTCATTTCGTTCAACGTTTTCCAGCAACGCCAGTCCGGTCGCGACGTACGGTTCGGGCCATTCCCGCACCTGAAGACCCAATCGTGAAGACTCGATCACTGAATCGCCCCGCCATTTGACGCTCCACGTTGGTCGACCATCCTTAATTTCGGTTACGACCACCGAATCGCCATTGGGCGACCACAGCTGAATCCGGTCATCGGCCGAGGCGCAGATCACCGATAGCGGCGTCACCAGGAAGAACAGTAACAATCGGAAAGAGGCTCGCGGGATCATTCGACTGCATTGCCTTTGCGTGGGGCATTTGACATGATTCTCTCATCAAACGAACAGATGCACTAGAAGTTGTTTCAAAACCAGTTTCCTACGGTAGCTCGGTCTCTCTGAGACCGAGAAAACAAAGCAAAACGAGTCCCGGCGCGCCGGGACTCGCCTACCGTTTTGAAACCACCTCCAGGCTCTGCCCTTTAATTAGTGAGCAGCAAGGCACTAGCCGCCTGTTTAGCACTCAAGACCCGCGGCTAGCGCCCTGCGGCTCACAAGTTCCTGGCCCAAATGGGAATTAAAGGGCAGTGCCTGGTAATAATGCCCCGTGCCTTGTTTTTGGATTGCGACCGTGGACGACAAACCGCTGGCTTACAACGTGTGGCAGGAACTCGCTGATGCATATTCCGCGCATATCGATACCAAGCCCCACAATGCCTATCTGGATCGCCCGGCCGTTCTTGGATTAATGCCTGACGTTGCGGGCCAGCGAGTACTGGATGCCGGCTGTGGGCCGGGAGCCTACTCCGAAGAATTGTTGAAACGCGGAGCCCGCGTTGTGGCCTGCGATGCGAGTGACCGGATGCTCGAACTGGCAGGCCAGCGATTGCAGACTGCGATTGAGCAGGGCAGGGTGGAGCTGTCGTTACTGGATTTGACTCAGCCATTGGAACTGTTTGCCGACGAGAGCTTTGACGTTGTCATCGCGCCGTTGTGTCTGGATTACATCGGTGACTGGACATCGCTGTTTCGTGAATTTCGCCGCATTCTCAAGCCGGGCGGCGTGTTGCTGTTTTCCGCCGGGCATCCTGCCTTTGACGCTGAATACTTTGACACCGACGACTACTTTGCACTGGAGCAGGTCGAATGCACGTGGACCGGGTTTGGCAAGGAAGTCTCGATGCCCAGTTTCCGCAGATCACTCGAAGATTTCATCATGCCCGTGATTGAAGCGGGCTTTCACCTGGAAAGGTTACACGAACCTCGCCCAACGGAGCAGTTCAGACAAGCCGATCCGGTGCGTTATGCTTCGTTGCTGCGGCGTCCCATTTTCCTGTGTATCCGCGCCAAGAGTCCGTAGCGGTGGCTTCCAG
>CAMYKF010000531.1 GCA_947258905.1 uncultured Pirellulaceae bacterium
GATCGACAACCTTGCCGTCTTCACCGACCAGAATCATGGTGGGCACCAGTGAAACGCCCAGCTGTTCGGCCAGCGGGCTATCCAGTTCGCCTTCGGCGTACAGGTGAACCCAGGGCAAGCTGTTTTCACGCAGATAGCCGCGCAGGTCGTCCGGACGGCGATCCAGACTGACGCCGACCACCGTAAACCCGCGGCGTCGGTAGCGGTCGTATGCTTCCTTAATCTGTCGCAAATCGTTCTTGCAGGGTTCGCACCAGGTGGCCCAATACTGAATCAGTACGACTTTGCTTTCCAGCGACCGCAAGTTGAAGTCATTGCCATCAATGGTGCGGCCGCGAAGCTGAATACGGCGGCCTTCGGAATTCAGCCGGATATTGGCACCGCGGGCCTTGCGGGCGGCGGCGGAATCGGGAAAGTTATCGGCGATCTTCTGATACCAGTCCTTGGCGTCGTCAATGTTTCCCGAAAACTCGTCGTTCAATCCGACTTGCAACATGGCATCGGCCGCCTGCTGGATCTTGGGATGCGCCCCAACGAACTGCTGCAGTTTTTCCATGTATTGTTCCTGGACCTCTTCCAGCTCATCCTGCTCGGCGTCCTGCATGCGTTTGGAAAAGAAGCTGTTGATCAGGCGGTATTTGGCGTAGGCGATATCGCCTTCGGGAATTGTGTCGTCCTTTTCCGCATCCCGGATAAAGTCCTGCAGGAATTCCACGCCGTCGTTGTACTCGCCATTTTGGTAAGCGCCGCTGACCATGTCCGAAAGCTGGCGGAACCAGTTGGAGCGGTTTTCGCCGGACTCGGAATTGGCAATCATCTGCTTCAGCAAATCGGCACGCTGGGAGTTCAGCGTTTGCAGTTCCCGTGGCGATGCATCGGCGATCTTCTTGTCCAGCTCCTCGTACTGCTCGAACAGCCGCTGGTTTTCTTCGGAGACCCCACCTTCGCCTCCGCCGTCATTCATGGCAGTCAAGCCTGCCGTGGGCAGATTCTGGAAGAATAAGGCGCCGTTGGAGACGGCGCGGCCCTCGATGATGGGTTCGGGCAAATCCACGACGCGCCACGCATCGCCAATCTTGATCAACGTCCCGATGGACAACTGACCGTGCTGACGCCCGGCATTGTCGACCACGGCCGTCACACTGTCGTAGATCACCACATCGGAGGTGGAGCCATTGGTGCCTGCCGGAATCATGCCGGGACGCATGCCGCCGAAGTGAATCCAGTTGGACTCGGGAGAAACCAGTCGCTGCTGGCGGCTGAACGATGCGAAATCGTCGCGGGCTTTTTTGGTGCGGTCACGAATTTCCTTTTCCATGGCACTGCTGATCCCCAGTTCGTCGATCTCGTCGTCGGAAATCAGCAGGGCGGCAAAGCGGTTGGGGTCTCGTGACTTGATCGCCTCCACCACCTCAAAGGAAACTTCTTCGGCCGAGATCATTTTCCACGAATCGACCTTGCCATCCTGATTGCGGTCCAGGCCCCAGCGCATGCCGGCGGTGCCGCACCAGCGAGCCTGGTCGAATTTCTTGTCAAAATTGGAGTCCACATCGCGATAGACCTCGATACCGTCCTTGAAATAGGACAGGCTGTCCAGCGAGCCGTCACCGTTGTAATCGATGAACTTGCGGATCACACGGCCGTTGTTATCGACGACCAGCCAGCCGGATTTGCCGTTCGCCGTCTTGTGCGGCTTGATTTCGCAATCCTCCAGCTCGGAATCCTCGGGCGTATCGATAACCACCCCGTCCTGTTTGGGCTGGAATCGCAGGGCTTTTTCCAGATTGGACTGGGCCTGACAGGGGCCGGCCAACCAGCCGGCGATCAGAAACAGCGACAGGGAGAACAACCACGGCGTCCGTGTGCTTTTGAAGCTGGGCATACAACGACTCGCTTTTGCTGGCTGCCGGCACCTGGTGGTCCGGCAAAAATAGGGCATCGTGGCGGCTATCTGGTTTTGCCGCCGAATGAGTGATTACCAAGATTATCCGGATCGACAGGTCGTGGAAAAGAGCAATCTCGCGGCCAGGGCGGCCAGCGGGGCATGTGTCACGCCCAACGCGTTACCCCACCGCGTTACGAGAGGCGATTTTTCGGGCCAGCCGGGATTGGCCAAACCGAACCCGGTTTGACACAATATGTCCAAAATCTAGAATACCCGGTCTTGTATCCGGCTGGCGTCAAGCGGATTGGTTGTGTCGGCCGATAGACGTAGACAGATGGCTGCGGGTTATGCAGCCAGCCATTCCGGTCGCGTAGCTCAGTTGGTTAGAGCGCGTCGCTGATAACGACGAGTTCCCAAGTTCGAATCTTGGCGCGACCATTTTCAGGAGGCAGCTGACAGGAGGCAGGAACTGGCCGCAGGAAGCAGGAAGGAAGCCAGCTGTGCAAGGATTTCGTGATTTGAAGGTCTACAACGCCGCTCTTGAGCTGGCAATGGACATCTTCGAGTTTTCCAAGTTGTTTCCTGATAAGGAAAAATTCGGACTGACAAACCAGATTCGTCGTAGTTCGCGAGCAACGGCTGCTATTGTCGCGGAAGCATATCGCAAGAAAG
>CAMYKF010000532.1 GCA_947258905.1 uncultured Pirellulaceae bacterium
CACGATCCGCACCCGTGGCGGATTGATGGGTTATCCCAACCCGCAGGAAAGCGAATACGACCTGTTCATGACCGGCCACGCTGGTTGCAGCGTTTCGACCATGGTCGGCATTCGCAGCGGCGATGACTTGCGTGGCGAATCGGATCGTCACGCGGTGGCCGTGATCGGCGATGGTGCCCTGCCCTCGGGCATTGTCTTCGAGGCCTTCAACAATGTTGCGGGTCTCAAGAGCAACATGCTGGTCATCCTCAACGACAATGAGATGTCGATTTGTCCGCGCGTGGGCGGACTGGGTCGCTACCTTGATCGTTTACGCTCCAACCGGGCCTACAGCGGTTTCAAAAATGAGGTCGTTAACATCCTGAACAAGGTCCCGCTGTTTGGCGATCCGGCCGAGAGATTGCTCGCGCAAATCAAGGAAGGCGTCAAGGCGGGTCTGCACGGCGGCATGATGTTTGAAGAGTTCGGGTTCCGCTACTTCGGACCCATCGACGGGCACAACATTTCGCTGCTCAAAAAATACCTGAAGATGGTCAAGCAAATGGAAGGTCCCGTGCTGCTGCACGTGATCACCAACAAGGGTCACGGTTTCAAACCGGCCGCCGAGGACCCTGTTTATTTCCATACGCCGCCGGCCTTTGAGCGTAAGGACGATCAGGCGATTCCGAAATCGAAAAGCTCCAGAAATCCTTACACCGTTTATATCCGGGACGCGATCGCCGAACAGATGCGTCGCGATGAAAAGGTCACAGTGATTACTGCGGCCATGTGTCAGGGCAACAAACTGGAGCCGGTGCGTGAGGAATTCCCCGACCGTTTCTTCGACGTCGGTATTTGCGAGTCACATGCTGTCGCCTTTGCGGCTGGCCAGGCCAAAACCGGCATCCGGCCGATCGTCGACATCTACAGCACGTTCCTGCAACGCAGTTTTGACCAGGTGTTTCAGGAAGTCTGCCTGCAAAATCTGCCCGTCGTCTTCACGATGGATCGCGCGGGACTAACGGCCGCCGACGGGCCCACGCATCATGGCACGTTCGACCTCGCCTACATGCGGATTTTCCCCAACATGGTCGTGATGATGCCCGGCGACGCCTGCGATATTGGGTCCATGCTGGAATTCGCTTTACAGCACGACGGTCCGTGTTCGCTGCGATATCCCAAGGATACGGCCATCGAAATACCACGCACGCCCAAACCCATCGAACTGGGCAAGGCCGAGATCTTTGCCTGGGGCAAGGACGGCATGATTCTGTGTGCCGGGACGCCGCTGGTAAGTTGCCTCAAGGCCGCCGAGTCGTTGCAACAGCAAGGACTCGACGTCGGCGTGGTCAGTGCCAGGTTCGTGAAACCGCTGGACAGCGAGACGATCGCCAAGGCATTACGCGAGACGCCGTTTGTCATTACCGTCGAGGAAGCCATGCTGACTGGCGGATTTGGCAGCGCCGTGCTGGAATTGGGTCAGGAAATGGGCATCGATTGCTCGCACGTGCATCGCATCGGAATCCCCGATCGATTCGTCGAGCACGGTGATCGCAGCGAATTGCTGGCGGAACTGAAACTCGACGCCGACGGAATTGCCGAAACCTGTCGAAAGCTGGCCGGAAAGCCCAAAAGCGTTACGCCGCGCGTGGCTGCGGATCACTGGTCGAACTGAACCGCGGTTCATTCGTTAGCAAATCTGGCAAATGGCAGGCGGTTACTATCGTCTCTCCGGGACTCTGCTGAAAGCGTTTCAGAAAACGCGACGTGGCCTCCAAAAGGCTGCGGACAGCCGTGATTCTTGCGCGCTCGCGGCGTTCAAATATCCGCTTCAACGAATTCCGCAATCGCCGCGACGGCCGCGTTCCAGTTGTCCTCCTCGGTGTAACCGGAGGACTTGCGTGGTTTCAGACTGTGGTCTCCGTCGGGCAGCCAGTGCAATTTGACGCGACGCGGCAGTTTGTAACTTTTCACTTCGTCGCGGTTGCCAAACGGGTCGCGTTCACCCTGCACGATCAGCGTCGGGTTTTTCAGTTCCCGCAGGTGGTCGACTCGCAATTTGTCCGGCTTGCCAGCCGGGTGAAAGGGATAACCAAGGCAAATTAAACCGGCGATGTCTGCGTCATCGGCAATCAGGCTGGCGATCCGGCCACCCATCGATTTGCCGCCGATGAACAGGTTTGGGATATCGATCCTGTCGATCACCTGGTGCCAGGATTCACGCAAAACCTGTTCGCGATCAGGCGGCCGCCTCTTTCCGTCGTCACGTCGTCGGGACATGTAGGGAAACTCGAAGCGGGCCACGCGGATGCCCTGCTTGCCCAGGTGCCGGGCAAAGAAGTCCATGAATGGCGAATCCATGCCAACGCCGGCGCCGTGGGCCAGTGCGTAACAGGACTCGGCGTCTTTAGGACCGGTGTAGCGGATTTTGGGCGGGCTTGTTTTGTTCATCAATCAGATTTTGGTTCCCTTCCTGACCGTCTGTATTGTTAGTTACCCGATGAAAATCAGCAAATCAGGAAACGTCTTCCGGCGACCGTCGCCGAATCCGTAATCAATTGTTACGACAA
>CAMYKF010000533.1 GCA_947258905.1 uncultured Pirellulaceae bacterium
GCCGCCGACGACCGACACGACTTCATCAGGATTTGAACCACCGAGACTTGTTCCGCCGTCCGAGCCGTCAGCACCACCGTCAAACGGCGGCCAGTTTGTGGCTCAGCCGCAAACGGAAATGCAACCGGTGACGCCGCCCGAGTTTGCGAATCAGGCTGTCGACCAGATGCAGGACTTTGCCCGGCAACAAAAGAATTCGCTGGAACAGGCAACATCCGGCTTTGCCGCCCAGGGCAACAACCTTGCAGGAACGGAAATCATGCAGCCGGCGCGGGACGCCAGCGACATGCTGGATCAGTCGCGTACCGATGTGTCCAATCGTGCTGATCAAATGGTCAATGACATTCAAGACCAGTACGGTCAGGCTGTGGCCGACGCCGGCCAGTTCATGGCAGATTCGGCAGCGTCGTTTACGCCACCGGACGCAGCCCCGACCGGAACGCCACCTGCTGCAGCTCCCGAAAATGTTGCCTCGGCCGAGATCGACTGGAACGGCATCAATGAACTGGCCAGCAGCGGACAACCCCGGATGGCCCTGGCAAAATTGTCGGAGCACTATCAGACTCAACTGCCACAGGACCAGCGACTGCAGATGCTGGAGTGGCTGGACTTGCTGGCCGGCAAGGTGATTTACTCGACCGAGCATCACCTGCAAACGCGGCCGCATGTGATCACCGAAAACGACACACTGGAATCGCTGGGCGCTGCATGGCAAGTGCCGCCGCAACTGATCTACAACGTCAATCGCAGCAAGATCGGTGATCCGGCCAACCTGGTGCCGGGCACGGAACTCAAGGTGATCGATGGTCCGTTTAATGCGGTGGTCAATTTGCAGCGGCAGGAAATGACGCTGTTCCTGGCCGGCATGTACGCCGGTCGATTCCCCGTTGAATTGGGTGAAGACGGCGGCGGCATCGAACACGGAGATTTCATGGTGCGACAAAAACAGCCCGGCAAGGACTACGTCGACCCGTCAGGCCAGACCATTGCGGCTGGCGCCGGCGACAATCCGTACGGCCGATTCTGGATCGAATTGGGTGAAAACCTTGGCATCCACGAAGCCAATCCGCAGGGCGGCCCCGGGGATCGCCGCGGCTCGATTCGACTTGGCAGCCGCGACGCACAGGATGTTTTTGGTATCCTGTCCAATGGTTCGCAGGTCACCATTACCCGCTGAGCGGCAAGTGCCGGTGGGGGGCCTGCCTTTGGTCCAGGTTCCCCGAGGCTACCGTGAACGCTGACGAAAGAACGATCTTCAAAAAGATTATCGATCGGGAAATCTCCGCAGACATTGTCTACGAAGATGAACATTGTCTGGCATTTCGTGACATTGCTCCGCAAGCGCCGACTCACGTGCTGCTGATTCCCAAACGCGAGTTGCGCAGTATGGATGACGTAACCGACTCGGAGCGGGAGTTGCTCGGGCACATGATGGCCGTCATCAGTCAACTGGCGCGAGACCTGGGAATCAGCGAGGGTTATCGGGTCGTTACCAATTGCGGCGCCGGTGCGGGCCAGGAAGTCAATCATCTGCACTTTCACATTCTAGCCGGGCGCAAAATGCAGTGGCCTCCCGGTTAACACGCCGGGCGCAAAAAAACCACATTGCGCGCGGCAATGTGGTGGATGATTCGTGTGCAAGTCACGCTGTGACCGATGGGCGTTGCGTTAGCGCCGGTAAGTCGCTTGTCCGGGGGGCAGCGGGCTGGCCTGTCGATAGAACTTGTTCGGCATGGCCTCTGGCTGAGCACCCGACACTGGCATGCCCGGAACCGAACCGGCGGCCGTGGCGGCTCGCCGCGTCAACATTTGCTGACGGGCCACTGACGTGGTGCGTGACGAAGTTGCCTGATTCGAGCGGCTGGCCAGGTTGCAATTGCCGTTGGCACATGTGCCACCACCCTCGTAGGTACCGATTTCTTCCAAGCCGGTGTAGGGCTGGGGAACTGACGTTGGCACCGGACCGTGGACTGGCCCCGGACCATGGTGAGGCGCGGGATAGTAGTCGTGACTGCCGCCACCATCACAACCGCCACCGCCACAGGAATCACAGCCACATCCGTAACTGGCGTAGGGATCCTCGCAGCAGCAATCGCCAATTCCATGACCGCATCCCTCACAGTGTCGTCGCCCGTAAAGCGAGCCGAGTGCGGAACACACGCGACGAATGGGCTGAACGCTGCATCCGCCGCGACATCCAGGCACTCCACATCCGCAGCAATGGAGACCGTGGTGTTGGGGCGGGTAATCAAAACAACATGGATCGGCACAATCCGGAGGTGTCGAGCACCATTCGTCGTGATAGACCTCGCAGCAGCCTGCGCCGCCACACAGCCAATCGCGATGCCATTGGTTAAGACAATCCATTGGTCCACCGCAATGGCCTTGCGGACCGCATCCATCATGGCTGTAATCGCAGGGCCCGGTGACGCAACCAGTCAATGAGATGGTGGCGCCAAGCAGTATCGTGGCCAAAACGTATCGGAACATCCAATCGCTCCCTGATCGTAGTTTCACATAGGGGTAATCTGGATTGAGTATCGGAA
>CAMYKF010000534.1 GCA_947258905.1 uncultured Pirellulaceae bacterium
GTTCCTCACCGTCCAGTTTCCCGCGTCATCCAGCAAATGAGAATATTTGTTTTCTGTTCTGGCGAGGCGGGCCAGCGTCCCTTGCGTCGTTTCCGGTTCCACACGGCCAAATCCCACCATGTTGGATTGTCCCATCAGGATAAACACCTTGATGGGCTTGTCGCTTGCCGGCAGTTCAACGCCTGGATCGGGCAATTGCTGGTTTGGATCTGTATTGATCGTCTCTTGCGCCAATACGCTGGCTGAACCCATTGCCAAAACCAGCAATATGCACCGTGAAGTCGCCAAAAATATTGTGGTCATTTTTCATCTCCCCCTGGCACTCTTGCGGTATCGCCGCCGCGGGCATGCGCGCTTTACGGGCCCGCACGAACGCCCGTGGCTCGCGGTCAAACGAGAAGCGGCGCTGTCCTGTTAAAGTAGCAAACTGGCCAACGTGTACAGCACCAATGCGGTCAGGCCTGTGCACAGTGCATAGGGTAATTGGGTCCTTACGTGGTCGATATGATCAGTAGCGGCGGCCATCGAGGACACGACGGTCGTATCGGAAATGGGAGAACAGTGGTCGCCGAAGATGCCGCCACCCAAAACCGCTGCGACCACCAGCGGCTGATGCAGGTCCAATTGGCTGCTCAGCGGAATGGCGATCGCCAGCATGATGGCAAAGGTGCCCCAGCTTGTGCCGGTGGAAAAGGCAATCGCACCGGCGATCAGAAACAGTAGCGGCACGACCCAAACCGACGCCACGTCCTGGTTGACCAGGGATGCGACATACGAACCGGTCGACAGCCCTTCGTCACCGCACAACCGGCCAATGGCGAAAGCCAGTACCATGAGAAAGGCCAGGGGTAACATGCCGCTGGCACCCTGCAGGGAAACGCTGACCAGTTCGGGAAGCTTCAGAATCCCCTGACCACGATACAGCAGCCAGGCGAACATCGTGGCTGTAAACACAGCCCAGTAAACCGCTGTCGACCCCGAGCAGGATCTCAACGCATTCCACAAGTTCAGCTCGCGGTCATCCGGCAAGTTGGTGATGCCGGTCCAGGCCAGTCCGATCGGCAACATGACGATCATGACCAGTACTGGCAACACGAAATTGAACGTACGCCGCGGGGTGCCCGGATCTGCCTGCAGCGAGATAATCTCGTCCGCCATCAGGGGCGTTGCGCCCGGGCGATGAATCTCGCCGGTTTCCAGCACACGCTGTTGGGCTGCCTTCATTGGTCCGAAATCGGAATCGGTGGCCAGCAGGAAAACCAGCAGTGCCAGAGTCAAAATTGCGTAGAAGTTAAACACCAGCGAACCGACCAACAACGGAACAGGATCGGCGACGTCGAGCAACGTCAGCTGGGCCAGGATGAATGCGCCCCAGCCATTGAGCGGAATTAAAATGCAAATCGGTGCCGAGCAGGAATCGCAAACATATGCCAGTTTTTCACGCGACATTTTCAACCGGTCAAAGATCGGGCGGCCTACCGTGCCGGTCACCAGACATGACATGTTGGATTCGACAAAGATGCAAGCGCCGACCGCCATCGTCAACAGTCCGGCACGGCGACGACCGGTGATTAAGCCGCGTTGCTGTGCCGCATTGACAAACCCCTCGACACCGCCGCTACGCTGGACCAGCGCGATCAGCGAACCCACCAGCAAACTGAACAGGATGACCCGGGTGTTGTCGGCGTCCGCAAACACATCGACACCCGCCTGCAGGGCCGCCATCGTCCCGGTCAGCAGCGAGCCCTCGATCACGACATAGCCGACCCAGATACCAGCCGCCAGCGAAACGAACACTTGCCGTGTGACAATCGCCAGAAAAATTGCCAGCAGCGGTGGCAGCAACGACCATGCGCCGAATTCATGAGGCACCGAATCAATTCCCTTTCGAACCGCACAGCGTGCCGAATAATTCCGGCCGAGCCAGTAATCCGAACAGGCCTCCGCTATGTATGAATACGGGGATGGCATCTCGACGCAACTGGCCATCACGAATTTGGCCCAGCATTCCCGCCAGGGCCTTCGATGTGTAAACCGGATCGAGCAGCAACCCGGCATACCCGGCACACGACCGAATCAACTCGAGGGATTCCGGGTAGGGGATTCCATAGCCGGGTCCCTTGAATCCATCCAGCAAATGGATGGGGGTCATCTCCTCGCTTAACTGCAGTTCGAACTGTTCGACCGTAGCGCGTTCCAGTTGCCTGATTTCCCGCTGAAAGTATTCGACGCTGTCGCATACGGGGACTCCGGTGATGTTCCACGCATGGCAGCCGAACAGTGCCTTGCCCAAAATTAAACCGGCCTGCGTGCCGGCGGAACCGGTCGCGCAGAAAATATCGACGGGTGTTTCCGCACCCAATTGATCCACCAGTTCATGCACGCAGCGAATATAACCCCAGTTGCCGACAGGCACCGAAGCTCCCATCTCAATGAAATACGGTTGCTGGCCCGCCGCTCGCAACCTGTCCATGACCTGTTCGACCAGTTGCTCGCGACGACCATTGAACTCTTCTGGAGGATGGAAGCTGACATCCGCTCCAAACATCTCGTCGAGCAGCAGGTTTCCGATGGCCGGCGGTGCATCAGGGGCTTCCGACCTCAACAGCAAACGGCATTTCAATCCCAGCTGGGCCGCTACGACTGCGGTTGCCCGACAGTGATTGGACTGAACGCCGCCCAGAGTGACGAGTGTATCGGCACCGGAATCCAGCGCGTGGGCAACCACATATTCCAGCTTGCGTACCTTGTTACCGCTGGTCGCCAGGCCGGTAAGATCATCTCGCTTGAATACCAGCTGGGCGACTTGCAGGTGATCGGCCAGTCGATCGGCGCGGAGGATGGGCGTGGGCAGCTGGGCCAAATGCCGTCGATCGGGTTCGCGGGGATGTATTTTCATAAGCGTATGTTGGTGTTTGAGGTCAGGACGCAGCCTCGCGCTCCCAATCCTGATCTGTGATAAAGTGCGATTCACAGTTTTTCAACAAAGTTCGCCAACGCGGGGTCAAAATGGAAACTTTAGCATTGCTGGGACAATTCCTGAGTGGAATTGGATTTCTGCTTATGGGTTTGGGAGTGTGTTGGTTTGTGGCGGAATACTCGAAAAAGAAAGAGTAGCCGTTAATTCAATGTGCTGAACGCGGATTTCGCCGGAGCCGCATTTGCTCGTTGAAGTCTTATCTGTTCGATGCATCAGCTGCGGCCTTTTTGACGCGTAACAGCTGCAGTTCCGTGTCCAGCCGAAAAATCAATCGCTTCGGTCAGATCGCTTGGCGGTCGCAGCCCCTCTTCGAATCCTGCCCGCATTTGCGTTTCCAGTTCCCTGGCCAGTTGCAGATGTCGCTCGCGGGCAGTGATGATTTCGTCGGGTTCCACCAGCAAATCCAGCTCGGCAGTCATTAATCGTTTTCTTGAGTCGATCAGAAAACGGACCGGGTGGACACCATGGTGGAGCATCCTGCGATGAGTTTTCATTTCCACATACATGATATTGACACGCTGCTTGAGCAGCCGTGTTTCATCGTCGTCCATTGATTCGACAGGATAGGGCGTCTCGTCATCGCCCAGCCATTCCTTGATCTGCTGGTCAAGGTCCGGAGCGGCGTTGTCCTGCGCAGCAACCGGTTCAACCTGAGCGACCGCCTGAATGGGCAGCGCGACCACGAGTATGAGGAGCGCCACTGGTCTTAATGGTGACATGCCAAGTCTCCATAAGGTTTGAGAAAAAAACAGTCATCCGATTGTATAGCGTTGCCCCGCGATTGCATGTCTCTGCAAATTGGTTTCCAGAGATAAATCCTGACCTGATCGTGCCCGTTTTGTCCGGTCAGTCAGGGCAGCCGGTGCACCGAAAACGGAGCCGGTAGTTGGTGCTTGTTCACTGCATCTCAACGCTAGCGGGTCCTCTGGCTTGCATTGCAACGCCAAGCCTGGTAATAGCCGATGCATGAAAGTCTCTCGACATCCTTGTTGGCCCCTCGCCTGCTGCCTGCTGTATCTGGCAATCGCAGCTGGCTGCCAAAGCTTCAAGACGGCAAGCGGATTGCTGGAACAGCAACCCGCGGAGTCCGGAATGAGCTCGGCCGAGTTGCGTGTCATTCTCGACGACCTCGTCCTGCAGTATGCCAGTCGGGTTGAGATGGCGGCAGATCGAATCATCGCGCAAACCCGGGACACAACGGCTCACAAGAATGCTTTATTGTGGAAGTCCAATGGTATCGCGGCTTGTTTTCAGGCGGCGACACGCCGCGATCCGCTGGCCGCATTCCTGAATATCTGGATCCTCAATAAACAGTCGCTCGACCTGTTTCGCCAACCTGACTCACCAACGTTGTTTGGTGATGCACAGTCGATCGCTGTTGAAACGACGCTGCAACTGGAACCATCCTTTGAACAGGTTCTGGAGAAGATCGGGAGGGAGTTCCCCATCGGCGAGGACTTTGCAACACGCTTCGCTGCCGATCATCCGATTCATAATCTGTACTTCGATCGGGCATCCATCGCTGAGCATTACACCGACTACGTCGAAAGAATCACTATCAGCAATCGAGATCTCAAGGAAGTGGTAGGAGATCTCGACGGCCAAATTGATCAGTTTCACAAGCTGTCGGCGATGTACGCTGAATTCCTTCCCAAACAGGCTCGCTGGCAAGCGGAATTGCTGGTGCTGGAAACCATTCAGGGTGACGCCATGCAGATCGTGTTAGGGGATCTGACTTCTGCGACCCAAAGCATTGACCGCGTTGCCAACGTTGTCGAGTCCGTTCCGGATCTGGTGGCTCGTGAACGTGACATCCTGCGTCAAACGATTTCCGAAGAACGCATTGCCACGATGGAAGATCTGGATCGCATGCAATCCAGCACGATGCAGGGGCTGCAATCCATGCAAACCGATACGCTGCAGGAGATCCGGCAAGAACGAATTGCCGTCATGCAGGAAATCAAGGGTGAACGCGAGGCAATCCTGGGCGCCTTGCAAGAGGAGCGAATCTCGGCCACTGAGGACCTGGCTGAGTTTGGCGGCCGTATCGTCGATCGGCTGGATTCGTCGGCCGATCTGAAGATCGACGAGCTAGCCAAACAGGGCCTGCGGATGACGGATCACTTTTTTAAACGGGCGGCACAACTGACTCTGTTGTTGTTGGCAGTGCTGGCCGTAATTTGGTGGCTGCACCGGCGACAGGGTTCGCCAAGTCGGTTACAAGACTCAGACGGTGCCGAAGATGGTCATGTGCAGGCATTTCCGGAAGCCGAGCGTGGCTACCGCCGCAGCGGCAGGCCGCCGAATCGTCGCGCCGCTTAAATGCGGCAGGCCCGAGCTCTTGCGAGTTCTTGCGAGTCCGGCTACGCATGCTTGAGGATGTAGCCGAAGTGGCAACACTTCGGGCAATTGCCATCCGGCACTGCTCCGCCATTCGAAATTTCTCCGCCAATCACGAGTTGTGCAGCCCAAACAGCGTGAGAAATTCCTGCGGGATACGTCTTGGACGATGCGAATCGGCATCGACCCAGCACCACAGGGTGCGGGCCGCCACGACCAATTTACCGTCCCGGCGGAAATTCACGATACGCGGAAAACGAATTCCAGCTGGAGTTTCCACATACGTTTCAACTTCCAGCGTTTCGCCATTAAATACCTGTTGCTTGTACTGAATCAGGTGTTCCAGCACCACCCAATACTTCTGGGCCGCGTCCTGGTCGCCAACGCGTTCCAGCCAGTGCTGCACCGCCACATCCTGAATCCATTGCACGTACATTGCGTTGTTCACGTGCCCTTGCACATCAAGATGTTCCGGCTTGATTTCAATCGTGCTGGTAAATACGTCGCGTGAAGTGGGCTGATTCATTAAGGCCATTTCAAATGGCGACCAGTCTCGTGAGACTAACGGAATGAGCAGTCCTTGCCCGCAAACAGGCCACTAGTTTCCTTCTGGATTCGCGGTAACGTTCCCGCTTTCCTGTTGCTCAAGTGCGTCGAGTTCCTTCTGCCATTTCCCGGCCTCTTCCGGATCTTCCTGCTGCGTATGCAACATGATCATGTGCTTTATGGTTTGTTTGATCAGATCCGTTTCCACAGGCAGCCGTTGGTCACCAGCCACCGGTCGCGCTTGCCAAACACTATTCAACAGCTGCGCGGCTTGTTCGAACTCCTCCTGGGCAATCGCGCACCTGGCAAGCAGTAGCTGACTCAGGAGCGTTTGCAGGTTGTTTTCACCGACGATTTCAGCCCATTGCCCGACGGTGGTCTCAAGCAACGCGATGGCGTCGGTCCAGGACTGGCCAGTGATCAGGGCCTCGGCCAACTCGTGTTGTGTCGCCAGCGTTTTGGGGTGTCGCGTTCCCAGTTTGGATTGGTGACGCTCAACCGCCAACCGCAGCAATTCGGCAGCCTGCTGGTGATCACCTGATTCGAGCAGGGCGACCGCCAGGGCCCGGTCGGCACTCAAGCGAATCGGGTGGTCGGCGGCAAACCGCTGTTCGGCCATCTGGCTGGATCGTCTTGCCAGTTCCGGCGCCGCATCAAGCTGTCCGACACGCAGTTTCACGCGTGCGAGATTGGTCGTTGACTGAATCGTAGCCGGATGATCATCGCCCAGTTTCTCGCGTCGCAGTTGCAGCGTCCGTTCGAGCAATTCACTGGCCTCGGCCGTGTGTCCCGATTCCAGCAAGGCGAGTCCCAGTGCACTCATGGCGCGCAGTGTATCGGGATGATCATCGCCCACGGCGTCCCTGGCAATGTCCAGCGTTTCACGGGCCAACTGCAGTGCCTCGCGGAGATCACGACGGGCCACCTGGGCATGGATCAGGCCGATCATGGCGGAGATGGTCTGCCGATGCGGCTTGCCGAGTTTTGCCTGGTGCAACCCGACCGTCTTTTCGGAAAGCTCAATGGACTTGTCCAGGTCACCCAGCGAAAGATGGATGCTGGCCAGATTGGCTTGCGAGATCAGTGTCTTGGGGTGGTTCTCATCGAGATTTTGTTCGCGCCACGCCAACGTCTTCTCGAACAGCGGTTTGGCTTCCTGCAATCGTCCCACGTTGCGGTAGGTCATGGCCAGATTGTTGGTCACCGTGATCGTGGTGGGATGATCTTCCCCCTGATTGCTGACGTGAGTTTCCAGCAGCTCTTCAAACACAGGCACGGCCATTTCGGGTTGTCCGGCCAGAAAGTACGTCATGCCCAGCGTATTCATGGCGGCCACGGTTTCGCGGCCTGCCCGCCCTTCCAGTTCGCGGTTCTTTTCATAGCTGGCCTTGACCAGGGGCAGCGCTTCATCGTATCGCCCCAGTTCCAGGTAAATTCTGGCGAGGTCGTTCATGGATTCGATCGTGGCGTGATGATCGGGGCCGCGGAGTTCTTGTTTCTTTTCCAGAACTTCGCTGAGGATTTCCACCGATTCGTCCAGCCGGCCCGCATCACGCAAGGCAAACGCCAAACCGCTCATCGAATCCAGTGTATCGGGATGATCTTCCCCCAGCTTGTCTCGCCGCTTTTCCAGCGCTTCCTCATACAACGGTATGGCCTTTTCGAATTGTCCCATCACGTTGTGAATGGAGCCGAGCCGGTCCATGGCCAACAACGTCATGCGATGGTCGTCGCCTTGCAACTGTTGTCGCTTTTTCAGGTTTTCCTGGAACAACTCCAGCGCCTTTTCGTATTCGCCGCTGGATTGCAGGGCACTGGCCAGGTTATTGATCGCCATCAACGTCGCTGGATCATCTTCGCCATGGATAGATGTTCGCTGGTCAGCGATCTGCTGATATAGCTCGAGTGCCTGCCTGGTTTGGCCAAGGGCTCCATAGCACATGGCCAGCGCGTTCATCGTCGTCAGGGCGTCAGAGTCATCCTGGCCAAAGGCCGCCTGCTGGCTGGCCAGCACTTCCTTGATCAGCTGAATGGCCTCCTGGTAGCGGGCTTCGTAGTACAACGAGAGCGCAAAGTTGTAATCGGCTACTAAACGGGCCTGGTTATCGGGCGGTGCGATGGCCTGGCGAATCTTGCGTTCCCGCTGAAACACGTCCAGCGCTTCGGCGTGCAATCCCAGCCCGCGGTAGCTGCTTCCGATCGCCGACAACAAATCAGCCTGGGTGAGCGGATCATCGGCCAGATCGGTTTCGATTTCCTCGACCGAGCGGTCCAGCACTTCCACAACCGTCAGCTTGCGGCCTTCCTGATCCGGATCGACTTTGCGAAATGCGGAAATCAGAAAGTCCTTGACCGCTTCGGCACGTGTTCTCGATTCGGCCTCGCGCTGGTTGGCCTGTTCCAACCGCTGATTGGTCTGCGCAATCGATTCGTTGGCCTTGACCAACTGCTGGTTCGACTCGTCGAGTTCCGTGTTTTGTTCGCGAATGGTGGCGTTGGCCTTCATCGCCGTGACGAGGCCGTAGGTGGTTCCGGCAACACCGGCGATCAGCAAAACTGTGATGGCAGCTGCCGCAGTAAACGCGCCACGATTGCGACGAATCATTTTCTTGACGCGGTAGGCAACGCCGGGTGGCGAAGCCAGCACCGGTTCGTGGTTCATGAACCGTTTGACATCCATGGCAAAACCGTTCGCGGTCTCGTAACGCCGCGTGCGGTCTTTTTCCAGCGCCTTCATCACTATCCAGTCCAGATCACCCCGCAACTGATGCGACAGGTGCCGTGGATCCGTGCCGCGGCTTTGGCTGATGGATTCCGCCGTTTCGCCGAGCGTGCTGATTCGCGTGCTGGGCCTGGGCGGATCTTCTTCGCGAATGATCCGCCGCACTTCATCGTAGGCCGCTTCCTTCATCCGCTTCCGTTCAAACGGCGTAACACCGGTCAGCAATTCGTACAGCAGGACTCCCAGCGAATAGATGTCCGAGCGAGTATCAATGTCCAGCCCGCTCAACTCGGCCTGCTCGGGACTCATGTACCGCGGCGTACCGATCATGTGCGAGAATTTGGTGTAGACCGTGTGCTCGGTCAATGGCTGGTTGATAGCCTTGGCAACACCAAAGTCAATCACTTTCACGACGGGCTTGCCGTCATGCAAGGTGACCAGCACGTTGCCAGGTTTGATGTCTCGATGAATGATGCCCTTTTGATGGGCATGCTGGATGGCGTTACAGACATCGATGAACAGATTCAGTCGCGCCGTGGAATCCAGTTTTTGCTGATCGCAGAACTTGGTGATGCGAACTCCACGGACCAGTTCCATCACAAAGTAGGGTCGGCCGGCATCCGTTGCTCCAGCGTCCAGCACACGGGCAATGTTGGGGTGGTCCATCATTGCCAGGGCCTGACGTTCGGCATTGAACCGGGCCAGCACTTCCTTGCTGTCCATGCCGGGTTTGATAATCTTGATCGCCACACGGCGTCGGACTGGCTCGTCCTGCCGCGCGACATAGATGGCTCCCATGCCGCCTTCGCCAATCTTCTCCATTAGCTTGTAGGGCCCGATGATCCGGTTAGCCTCTGTGTCGGGCAGCAGTCGGGTCGCATTGTCAGCTTCCTCGCTTTCATCCGTGCTTCTCAAGTTCGTTTCATCCAGCATGGAATCGATTTGCTGACGCAATTCCGCATCGTTGCCGCACGCGTCGTCCAGAAACCTTGATCGCTCGGTCGCTTCCTCGATGCTGGCCGCGCGGAGAATGATCTCTCTTTTTTCCATCCGCAACTTTCGTTCTGGTTACCGGAACCGGCGCCGAAGTTCACCGAACCGGCACTACCGTGATTCGATCCACACGCCTCATAGATTCTAGTCTACGACGAACCGCATTTGTATTCTTGGGACCCGAGGCTTTCATTGCGGGCACCATGCGGGGGTCAGTGAGATGCGGATGCGTTCCGAAAGCGCATCACCGGTGTCCCGCTGGAGTCAGGGATTCGGCGTTGGGTCGGCATGAACCCGGACCAATCGACGCTGGAGGTCCTGCACGGCGGCGGCGAGATTGGCCGTGGCCCCTTGCGACAATCCGAATTGCAAATCCCACGATTGGCCCTCGATCAACAACAGATCGGCACGAGGTGTTCTTTGATACAACCGGTTGCACAGGAACAGGACGGTGTGAGGTGTCAGCTGGTGAGACGTAAATTCAAATGCAGCGGCAGATGTACACGGTTGCCAGTCAAATCCACCGGGCAGTTCCTGTTGACAGGCATCCACAAAAATCACGTACCGCGCATGGCTGATTAGTTCCGCGTCCTCAATTTGCAATTGGTAGCGGTGAACGATGCGACCCGGGTAAACGCCGCTACGCTCGACCGCTTCCAGAAAGGCCCAACCCAGTCCGTCGTCGTTGCGGCCGTCGTTTCCGATGCCAATCAGCAGCGAGTTCTGCCAGTCAGGATGCAATTCGCCGTTCATCAGACTCCCCGGGATCGCTCGGACAACAAAATCCCCTCGGCATCAAACAAAGATATCTGCAGCGGCATTTGCCCCATAGCGTGAGTGGCACAGCTGAGACAGGGATCGTAAGCCCGTATGGCCACTTCCACCTGGTTGAGCATGCCTTCGGTGATCTCTGAATGTTCTGCAAGCACGTTATCCGCAACCCAGCGCACTGCCTGATTCATGGGTTCATTATTGTGCGTGGTCGAGACGATCAAGTTGCATTTGGTAATCATCCCCTTGTCGTCAACCTTGTAGTGGTGGATCAGCGTGCCGCGAGGCGCCTCGATCACACCGAATCCTTCGGGCCGGCGCTGCCTGACATCACGCATCAGATCATCGCCGAGGATCGAGTCGTCGACCAGCAACTCGCGGATGGCTTCGGCGCAGTACAGGATCTCGATCAGCCGGGCCCAGTGATTGTGCATGGTGTGATTGTTGGGCTTGCCGTTTGTGTAGGCTTTGAATATCTGCAGTTCCTCATTGGCCAGCGACGTTGGGATGGAATCGCAGACATTCATACGCGCCAGCGGTCCCACGCGATTCCAGCCCTTGTCGCGGCCCAGGTGTCTCAGATAGGGGAATTTCAGATAAGTCCATTTCTCCACGCCCTCGCCAAAGTATTCGAGGTAGTCGTCGCCGCACACGTCATCGAGGGTGCGTTTCCCATTGGCATCGATCGCGCGGAGCCGACCATCGTACAGTTCCATGGCACCATCCCCGGTGACCATCCCCAGATGCCCGGACGGATGACTGGCGAACGAGTCCAGCCACTGCGAATGCTGATCGTGGTACGACTTCATGGAGCCCACAATGTCCCTTGCCCACTGGATCACGGTATCGATCGAGGGCGTGTCGTTTTCCTCCAGAAAGTAATCCCGTTCTTCCGGAAAAAGAGTTTTGTGCATCCCGCCCGGGACAGCGGCAATGCCGTGAATCTTTTTGCCGGCGATGGCCTTGATCAATTCCTGCCCGAACTTGCGAATCAGAATTCCCTTGCGAGCCAGGTCTTCATGTTGAATGACAACTTCACGCAGCCGCCTCTGTAAAACGGGGGCATCGATACCAAACAAGAGATCCGGCGCGGCCAGAAAGAAAAAATGGACGGCGTGCGACTGGACCGCCTGCGCGAAATGCAGCAATCGACGCAGCTTGGTTGTGGTCGGTGTAAGGTCGGGCGGGTCCAGACCGATAATCTGGTCAATGGCCTTGGATGCCGCCAGGTGGTGGCTGACCGGACAAATGCCGCACAGACGTTGCACCAGCAGGGATGCTTCCCAGTAAGGACGTCCCTGCACAAAACGCTCAAAGCCGCGAAATTCAACGATATGAAAATTGGCCCGGTCGACGGAGCCGTTTTCGTCCAGGTGGATCGTGACACGACCGTGGCCTTCCACACGCGTTACCGGATCGATGGTGATTTTTCGGGTCTTGGCAACCATTTTGCTGAAGTTGGAATGGAATTATTTGGTGGTCGACGGTGAAGTATTGTCATGGATATTCAGGGGCAGTAACCTCTCCCCTGGGGGGAGAGGTCGCCGCACAGCG
>CAMYKF010000535.1 GCA_947258905.1 uncultured Pirellulaceae bacterium
TTTTCAAGCTGATCCCCAGTTGATTTGCCGCAGCTGTTTTGTTGCCATTGTGCTGATCGAGCGTTGAGTGAATTGCCCGCATTTCAATCTCGCGCAACGACTGGCCTGCCTTGAAAGAAACGCTGACGGGACTGGTGGCTGAACCGAATTGGCTGGGAAGCTCTTTTGAAGTGATTGGCAGTTGGTCGCACAAGATCGAGGCTCGTTCGACGACATTCGCCAGTTCGCGAATATTTCCTGGCCAAGGATAGGACAGCAAGCGTTTGATGGCCATTGAATCAAAGGAGGCCTCAACGGAAGTGGCTTCCGATCGATGGCGGGACAAGAGATGAGTCGCTAATTTGGCGATATCTTCCAAGCGGTCTCTCAGCGGTGGTAACTGGATTTCGAAAGTGTTGATGCGGTACAACAAATCTTGTCGAAAATTGTCTTCGGATACCATTCTGGCCAGATCGCGATGTGTGGCGCAGACGATTCGGACATCAACCTCAAATTCATCATTATCCCCGACGCGTCGGATCTCTCCGCTTTCGAGAACTCGCAACAGTTTTGATTGCGTCGGTTTGGGAAGTTCGCCGATTTCGTCGAGAAAGAGTGTACCTCCATTGGCAACTTCAAATAACCCTTGCCGATGATCTTCGGCTCCCGTGAACGCTCCCTTTCGATGGCCGAACAACTCGCTTTCGATCAGGTTTTCGGGTAGTGCGCCACAATTCAGGGCCACAAAGGGCTTGTTGGCGCGATGACTTTTTTCGTGGACGGCCCGGGCAGCCAGTTCTTTTCCAGTTCCCGTTTCGCCAAGAATCAAGACGGTGGAATCGGTGGGAGCGACTTTTTCGATTAAGGCTTTGACGCGTTGCATCGAACGGTGATTGCCGATCATCGTGGGTTTGCCTTCGACCCGATGCAGCCGGTGTTTGAGTGCACAAATCTGGTTGTTGAGTTCTCGCTGGACTGCCACCCGTTCCAGCAGCGAACGCAGTTCCATCAGTTTGCAGGGTTTTTGCAGATAATCAAACGCACCCAATCGAAGCGCCGAGATGGCGGTCTCCGTTGAGCCTTTGCCCGTCAAGACGATGGCTTCCGTTGTTGGTGAAGACACTTTGGTCTTTTCGATGACACCAATTCCGTTCAGGCCGGGCATATCGAGATCGACAATGACACAGTCGTAGGTATTCTTTTCAAGAGCGGCGACGGCGGTCAACCCGTCTGGGCAAACCGTTACCGTGTGACCCATCCGCGGAAGTTCGGCGGCGATGAGTTCCTGCAAATGCGTCTCGTCGTCGGCAAACAATACTTTGAGTGATTTCGTCTTAGGCTGCTTTTGCAGTTTCGTGTTGTTCATTTTTCACCAAAGGCAAACTTACAGTAAACGAAGAACCGCGACCCGGACCGTCACTTTGTGGGACAATTCGGCCGCCATGATCTTCAATGATTTGGTAGGTAATCGACAAACCGAGCCCCGTTCCCTGTTCGTCACGGCGTCTCGTGAAGAACGGTTCAAACAAATGCTGGATGACTTCTTCCGTCATGCCGCAACCGTTGTCCACGATTGAGAGGACAGCGTTGTCAGCTTGTTTTTCCAGTTTGATCCGAACGTCGCCACCGGGAGCAACACAGCTCAAGGCGTTCGTGATCAAGTTTAAAGTCACTTGCTTCATCTCTTGTGCATTGACGGTCGCCCGGATGGATACGTCGCCATCGAAATGGATATTTCGATCTCGATATTTGCTCAACGGACTGACCATCTCGATCACCGACTCGATGATTTCGTAGAGGTTAGTCGGGACTTTTTTGACATCTCCCATGCGCGAGAAATCCAATAGCCCCGAAGTGATGCCCTTGCAACGAAACGCTTCTTCCTGGATTCGCTGCAGGTACTTTTTCATATCATCAATCTCGGCTTGACGCTGCTCAACCGTAAGGGAGGTTTGCGGATTCAAGATGTCCTGGATTCTTGATTCAAGTGACTCGGCTGACCAGGCGATGGTGGCCAACGGGTTGTTAATTTCATGAGCCACACCGGCGGCCAGAAAACCGACACTGGCCATTTTCTCACTGCGAACCACTTCTTTGGTTCGTTGCTTTACCTGGCGGTTCAGGTCGGATTTGATTTCCTGAAAGTTGCTCGTCATCGCGTTGAGGGCGTCACCAAGCTCAGCCACTTCGTCATTCGTTTTCAGTCGGATGCGATAATTAAAATCGCCTCGGGCCACACGTCGCGAGCCTTCGACAAGCGTATCGAGCGGCCGAAAAATTCGTTTGTTGAACCGTTGGTACAGGACAAAAATCATCATAAAAGCGCCGACACTTGCCAGTGCAGTAAGCACCATCCAGGAGTTATAGTCTCGACGCGCTTTGCTCGCGAATGCGTTCATTCTGTTGTTCATCAAACCGGGCAACTGACTGGTGCCTTCTTGAAGTTTTTCCAACTCGTCCTTGATTTCTCCGATACTTCGATTTGACGGCGTGAGAACCCAGTCCCGTTCATTTACGATTTGCTCAATCTTTTTCAAAGACAACTCGAAATTCGAGGCGAATTCGCGTTCCTTCTGGTTACCTCCCAGTAGCTCGCCGCTGAAATTCACATTTTCAAGCCGAGTTTGATAATCTTTGAGCGCGTTTTTGGCAGCTTGGAGTTTATTCAGGAAACTGATGGGTGCGATCAAATGATCTTCAAGCATGGCGGGTTGATAGACACCTACTTTTTTTTCATAAGTCGTCTGTTGCCAGAACGCCGACCGCAGGTCGGATACTTTTTGGCTCAGATTGGCTGCCAAGGGGAGTTCGGTTGCCCGATTTCGAATACTCTTGGTCAGCCTGCGAAACTTAAGCGAACCATGAATGCTGGCCGCAGACAGAACCGTGACAATGACAACCAGCGTTGTCACGCCAAAGTACATCTGCGAACGGATTCTTCCTCGAGCCAGCATGCAACCTCCTTGTCGCGGTTACGAATTCGATTAAGTCCAGCATTACGCGATGAAACGGTTTTGGTTCGCCCCATTTCAAAAGCTTGAAAAATTTACAAGGTTGGCAAGTCGGGGGCAACGCCAATTAAAACCGCGAAAACGATGCAAAAAAGTGGTTGCTGGCATGACATTCGGCGGCCAAAAAGAAATTCAGTGTCTTTCGATCTTGCGAATTAACCAGATTCCAATAACGAACATGACAACATTGCCAATCCAAACCGAATACGGCGGGAATGCTCCAGATTTGGCCTTGTTGACACCAAACATTAACAACGGGTAATAGGCGATAAGAATCGGAACGAAACACACCGCGAATACTGACCAAAAATCGAATCTTTGAAAACGAATCGACACCGCAACGCCAACCATCACGAAGCAAAGACAGCTGAATCCGTTCGCCCATCGTCGCCAAGGTTCCGTTTGGATGCGGTGTTTGCGCTCAATTTCCTTTCGCAACGTTTTCGCCTTTGAAAGCCAGACTGGATGCGAAAGTCCAATCATATTGCCTCCCAGCAATTGGGTTGCCGCGCGAACCGCCAGTTCACGACGCGTGTTGGCGATTCTCAGGTCCTGCAGGACGGATTCGTTTGCCATTCTACGAAGTGGCAGATTGGAAGGACTGGTTCCATCGGCTCCACGCCTTTTCGTAACATCGTGCAGCGGAACCTGAACAAAGTCGTGATCGAAAGTGATCATGATCTCCTCGCCGTATTCAATCCGGCCGTTTTGCAGTTCAAAGACCAGCTTGTTCTCAACCGGATCAACGCTGATTCTCGCCATTTCGGCATGAACTCGCAATCGATCCGCTGGCGTTACGGAACTGCGTTCAATGTGCGGATGAATCAAGTTCTCACCTTGAACATCATCGACGACGATCGTCATGTTGCCTTTGCTAAACGAGCCTTGTGCGTTCAGTACGGAGTAAATGGTTTTGGCAGACGACTGGAGGACGACACGATAAATCCCAACCCGACCCCAGGCGACCGAAATATCGTTCATGTAAACCGTGACCAGGCTCAGCAAAACAGCCAGAAACAAACCGGGCCAGATGATGACCGACGGCGAAATGCCCATGGATTTTATGGCGACAATTTCGTTGGTTGCCGACATCCGCCCATACACAATACAAGTTGCAAACAGAATCGTTCCCGGAATCGCAAAGCTGAGCGCTGTGGGAATCGTAAACGGAATAAGCTCAAGAATTGTCTCGGGAGTCAAATTTTCGCGCATCGCTTCCTGAATCAAGAACACCATCACCATCATCACGGTCATCACGGTCAGCGTGACAGTGAATGTCTTCAACAACTCCCAGACGACGTATCTCGTAATTCGACTCATGCGGGAACTTAACAACCACTCCAAAATCCGCAAACCACAATTGCAAAGTGATAGCGGTTTTGAATCCCCTGCGTTCACGCAACGCCAGCTCCCAACCTATACCCTGAAGCGCCGCAACTTCCCATTGATGCGATGGAATCTTAAAGCTCGATAGATGAATCGCTCGCCGAATTCTGGTTGCGAAGTTGGTCCATCAAAAAGCTGATGCTGCGACCGTAGGAACTAATGGCAATCGGCAATTCGCCTTTTTCGGCGGCTTCTTCGGCTTCGCTCACAAGCGCATTCAGCTTGCTCCAGTCAACTTTCCACTCCTGTTCTTTCGCGCCCTCTTGAAGTTGGTTAATAACCGCAGCCAATTGTCTGGTAACTTGTACCCCATCGCCGCAATTGGTTCGGGAATATGGAGCTTTTCCAAAAGCGCGCCCGGCAGTCACTTCCTGTCCAGCCGTGGCTTTCATGATAATTAACGACAGAATCCAAATCAGACTAGCCAGAGCGATGATCCCCGGAATAAGCCCAATGACCCATCCCGAGGAATAAGTAAACAATGCCGTCGCCAAAGATGCGCCGATCAAGGTGGCCCATGCGAACGGGTGAATTCCGAACCTTTTTGAACTGGCATTGATCTTGATTGGATTTGCCGTCGCATTGGTTGCCATTTCGGGATGAGCCACTTCAACGATGATCAACGTAGAGTTGTCGGGACCGCCACGCAGGTTGGCAAGATCCACCAGCACGCGAGTTGCTTCTTTTGGCGGTAGGTTTGCCAGGATCGCACCAATTTCGGCGTCTTCAACCATGCCTGTCAAACCATCGCTGCACAACATGAACATGTCTCCCACCTGGAGCGGGAACGGGCCTTCCAAATCGACTTTGCAATCAGGATACGGACCCAAAGACCGGGTAATCACGTTTTTTGGGATCTTCCCCACCGCCGCCTCGGAATTTGAAAGTTGACCCGAGGCCCTCATTTCCCACACCAGGCTATGGTCGAACGTGAGCTGTTCCAGCGTGTTTTGGCGGAGTCTGTAGACGCGACTGTCGCCCACATGAGCGACGACAGCGCCTTGCGGCAACAAGGAAACTACACTGCAAGTCGTGCCCATATTGTGAAAATCTTCGTTGGCCTGACCTCGCCGGTTAATTTCAGTATTTGCGGCAATCACCGATTTCTTTAATGCCTCCGGAGCCGACACGTCATTGATGCGCGCGTAGATATGCGGAATATGGTCGACTGCAATTTTGCTAGCTAATTCACCGGCGGCATGAGCTCCCATGCCGTCGGCGACCATAAACAGGTGTCCCAGCTCTTCCCATCGCCGCATGTTGCTGGCGAGATCGACACAGTAGTTGTCCTGATTGGTGGCCCGGCGCATGCCAAGATCGGAGATACAGGAAACCTCCAGATATTGATCCCAGTTGACTGCCGAATTGGACATGGTTGTGTGCTATCGTGACCGGTACACCGCGATAAACCCGCAGTGCCACGATTTATGGTAATTACGCAACGATTCGAAGCTCGAAATTTTGATCGGGGCGCACGAACCTGCCGGGCTCGCGTGGCCCCGTCCGGCGCTGCCTTCGGGGAAGTTGGCTATTGTATCGCATCACCTGCTGGCAGCGATAGCAGCCACAGCAAAACGGCCAATTAGCCCGGCATCGGTATGTATTCGATTCGCTCCGGCCACTATAGTTGCCGCCCGTTTCCAGGAAAGCCTCTAGTCTGACGGTGGAAGTCCGAATTGCCCAAATACCATCTGGCCAGTTATTTGTTGTTGGCGATGACGCTATTGACGCTGTTGCAAACCGGTTGCGTGCAGCGCCGCATTCTGGTGCGCAGCAATCCGGAAGGTGCTCTGGTCACCATCGACCGCCAGCCGGTAGGGCACACGCCGGTCGCCGTGCCCTTTACCTATTACGGGACACGCGAAATTCACGTCGAAAAGGACGGCTTCCAGACCCAGCGGATCAAGCACCGTTTCAAGGCGCCGTGGTACCAGATCCCGCCGCTGGATTTCATTACCGACAATTTCTGGCCGCGTGAAATTCGTGACGACCGCATGGTCGATTTTCAACTGACGCCGCTGACGACGGTCGATGAGAATTTCCTGCTGGACCGGGCCAACCAGCTGCGTGGCAATTCGTCGCGAGGCACGATCGCCCTGCCGCTGGCGCATCAACGGCCCGATGAAACGCCGATTGACACCGGTCCTCAACAGACGGCCATCCTACCGCGGGGCATACTGAACCGGCAGTCGCGGTAGTTCAATGATGTTGCCTTTGGGCATGCCAAAGGCCGGAGTGCGATCAAAGGCTCTGCGAATTCCCACTACCTGACTGGGGTCCCGGGCGATGCCGTCCACGGCAAAGCGAATGTCGTTCATCAGCGGCCGCAGCTGGATACTGATGTCGCGGGCATTGCGAATGGTTTCATTGAGGTTGTCGTACAACTCCGGATCATTCATCAGCCGTCCCAGCGTTCCCTGATTGTTGCCCAGTCCCTCGGCAAACGAACCGATATCGGTAACCAGTGAATCGATGCGTTGCAGGCTGTTGTTGAGATTGTAGATCAGGTCCGGGCCTTCGTTGCCAAGAGCTGCTGTGAATTCGCTCAGATTGCTGAGGTTCTCGTCGGCCCGCACGGCGACGGTGTTGAATCCGTTGATGGTCTCCTGGGCATCGACGACCGCCACGTTAATTTCGTCGAGCAGTTGCGGCAAGGACTCGATGGAAACGCGGATGTTCTCACGCGTGGCCGGATCTCCCACCACTTCGTTGACATTGATCATGAACTCGTTGAAGTTGTCGATGGCCGTTTCCGCCTTGAGCGACAGCTGTTTGGCGTTGGCCAGAAACTCCTTGAGGTCGCTGGTTTCGTCATCCAGGGCCTGCTGCACGGAACTGGTCAACGCAGAAATCTGGGCACCGGTCTCGGCTACAGTATCGCCGGCCTGCTGGATGGAAACCAGCGTGTCACTCACCTGCCGCTCCAGGTTGAGCGCAGCGTCAATCAGGTCCAGTGGATCACGTTCTACCGATACGTTATCGACCGCCAGGGTCATGCGGTCGGTCAGTGACCGACCGCGATCGGGCGTGGGACTGGACAGCACGTCAAGCACGGCGTCACCCAGAAACGACGCCGTACCGATTCGGACTACTTCGTTCTCGTAAATCGATTCATCAGTTCTGATCTTCAGGGTCAGTCGCACGGTGCGATCGCGGTTTTCCACCGAGGATACGCGTCCGATGAGGATGCCGTTCTTGCGCACCGGCGTGTTGACCGTCACATTGGGTGCTGTCGGCGCATCCACAAACACGGTGTATTGCGATTGCCAGCCCTCGCCGAACAGGAACACCAGAATGGCCAGGATTAGCGCAGCACAAATCACGACTATGCCGACTCGCCAGGCTAGTTGCGTTTCATTCATTGTGCTGTGCTACTGCTGGTCCACGCAGCGACTAGACGCCGCTGGCAGCCCGCATCTCCATTAGTCGTTCGCCCGCTTCGCCATTGACAAATTGACGTACCCGTCGATCTCTCGACTCCGTCATGGCTTGCGGCGTTCCGTCAAAAATGATTTGTGATTCACCCGGCTCCAGGCGGTCCAGGGGATACATCATGATGGTGCGATCCCCGACCTTGCGAGCCGTGTTCATGTCGTGTGTCACCACGATGCTGGTCACCGGATTGCGCCGCCTGGTGCGCAGAATCAATTCGTTGATCACATCACTCATGATGGGATCCAGACCGGTGGTTGGCTCGTCATACATCATGACCTCCGGCCTCATGATCAAGGCCCGCGCCAGTCCCACACGTTTCCGCATCCCGCCGGACAACTCGGCCGGTTTCTTGAATACGACTTCGTCCGGCAAACCCACTTCGGACAAACGCGAGAGGACTTCTTCCCGTATTTCCGCTTGCGTGTGACGACCCTCTTGACGCATGGGAAAGGCCACGTTCTGTCCCACCGTCATGCTGTCAAACAGTGCCGCATACTGGAACACAAAGCCGAATCGCAATCGTACCCGGCTGATTTCCTGCTCCGTCATCAGGTGAAGGTTCCGGTTGTCAAAGTGCACGCTGCCCGAGGTGGGCCGGATCAGTCCAATAATGGTTTTCATCAACACGGTCTTGCCGCAGCCGCTCTCACCAACAATTACCAATGTCTGACCGACCGGCACCTTCAGATTGATATCGCGCAGCACCTCCTGCGGGCCAAATCGGACCGACAGGTCCTCTACGACCACCAGCGGTTCTTGTTCGCGTATCAGTTCTTCAATCATTGGTTCGCCGGGAGTTGACCCGGGCCACTTGCGCTAAACCAGGCTGGTGCCTTGTGGAAATATTATGAAGTAGAGCTTGTCGAGGAAAATCGACAAAAACAGGTCCAGTACCAAAATCAGGACAAACGAGAATACGAAGGAAGCCGTAGCGGCTCGTCCTACCCCTTCGGCTCCCGGGTGGCAGTAAAAACCCTGAAAGCAACTGACCAGGGCGATCGCCGCGCCAAAAAAGACACTCTTGAATAATCCATGAAACAGGTCGAACCACTCCACAAACTGGGCTCTGTTGTACCAGTAAAAATGGGTATCAATTCCCAGCACCAGGTCGCTGTAAAAGTACCCGCCGGCCACGCCCATAAAATCGGCCATGATCGTCAACGTGGGAATCATGAATATGCAAGCCAGAAATCGCGGGACCACCAGATAATGAATCGGGTTGGCACCCATGGCCGCCAAGGCATCAATCTGCTCGGTCACCCGCATCGTGCCCAACTCGGCCGCCATGGCGCTGCCCACTCGTCCGGCCAGCATGGTGGCTGCCAGAACCGGCCCCAGCTCACGCACCAACGTCATGTTGATGACGGCACCCAGGCGGGATTCCAGCCCCAGCTGCTGGAACTGCGAATAACTCTGCACAGCCATTACCATGCCAATAAACGTTCCCGTCAGAGCCACGACCGGCAAACTGAGTACGCCGACTTCGTAGAAGTTAGGCCAAATCGTCTCCCGTTTGGGCACCTTGGAAAACAGCCACGTGGCCGTGCGAACAGCAAACAGACTGAATGTGCCAATCGACAACACCATCTGAATAACCACTCGACCCCAGTCGGCAATCCACGAGTTGAGACGGCCCAGTTGCGGAGCCGACGCGGTGTTCGAATTGGAAATCGAAGGTGATGACACGGCCGGGGGAGACCTTGAAAAATCACTGTCAGTAAAGCTTGGGCGCAAGATGATCCGCAAATGCAGCAGTCCTGCATCATCTGAATCGGCATACCAGGATTTGTCACTTGAGGCGAGTTTGACGATTGCCGGGTGCTAGCGGTGCTCGCCATCGTCGTAGCCTGATTTGGGGCTTCGAAAAGTCTGTTATGGGTCAGCCAGCACAGCATCTGCAAATCGTTGTCGTCGTCGTAAACGTAATCGTCGTCGACGGGCAACGAATTGGTGATGCGCCAACGATCGAGCCAGGCCATGGCGCGACAAAGGCACATCAAGTGAATCGCAACCAAACAGCCAAACGATTACGACAACGACAACGATTCAAGGCTCGATTTGCAAGCACTTGGTAGCCTGCCTTCGACAATCCCCCGCTGGCGGATTTCGACAACGACGACGACGTAGATCTTAATTTTTAACCCGCGGCACCCGCTTCACTGCCAGCAAGACAGCGGGCCAAAGCCTGTTCCAGATCAGCAATCAAATCGTTGGCGGATTCGATACCCACGGAGAAACGCACCAGTCGCTCAGTGATGCCCAGCTGCTGTCGCGTTTGTTCGGGCATCAGGCGATGCGAGGTAAACACCGGCATGGTCATGGTGCTTTCGACACCGCCAAGACTCGTGGCAGGAGTAATCAGCTTGAGCGCTCCAAGGAAGTCGCGGTAGGACACCGCCCCGTCAAGGTTGAATGACAACATGCCGCCGAAACCGGTCATTTGTCGAGCCGCCAGCTGGTGATCCGGGTGCGTTTCCAAACCGGGATAAAAGACCTGGTCGACAGCTGCTTGCCCGGCCAGATAGCGGGCAACTTCCAATGCATTGTCACTCTGGCGTTCCACACGTACGGCCAGTGTCTTTAAACTGCGTTCGATCAGGTAACAGGTCAGTCCGTTCAGGCACCCGCCGTAATTGATCGCTTTCTGGCGAATGAGTTCGATCGGTTCCGCGTGACCCAAAACCGCGCCGAAAGTCAGGTCGCTATGCCCGCCCAGGTATTTGGTCCCGCTGTGGATCGAGATGTCAAATCCCTGGTCCAGCGGGTTTTGGTTGATTGGCGAAGCAAACGTGTTGTCAACGACGGTCAGGGCATTTCGTCCGGCGACGGCGTCGGAGAGCCCTCTCAGGTCGACAACATCCAGCAGCGGATTGGCGGGTGTTTCTACAAAAACCATACGGGTATTGTCCTGCATGGCTCCGGTCAGGCTGGCGACATCGCCCGAGGCAAACGTGTACTGGATGCCTGCATCATCGAATTCCTTGCACACAAAGGAGTGCGTGCCGCCATACAGCCCGTTAAGCATGACGGCATGATCGCCCGGCTTCAGCAAGGCCATCAACGTGGTGCTAATGGCGGCCATTCCGGAACTGAACACGATGCCAGCTTCGGCATTTTCCAATTCGCACAGCTTGTCGACAATGATTTGCTGATTCGGCGTATTGAAATAGCGCGGGTAAAACTGATTCGCCGCTTCGGAAAAATGAAAGGCCGTGGATGGATTGATCGTGTTGACGACGCCGGGGTTGTGCGACGATCGCTCGCCACCATGCACGGCGGCGGTTTGTTTGCTAGTCATCTTTTTTTTCCGATGGTTGTTCGATTTGCCTGATCACACGGGCAATACCTGCTTTTGACTGGGGGTCCCCTGCCCTGGCGAATTCCTGCCGCAACGTTTCCAGAATCTGCACGCCCATGCCGACCAGTTCCTTTTCGGCTTCGTTGCGAAGTTCAAATTCCATGGCGTTGAGCTGTCCGATCAGTGACATGACCCGCTCACTCACATCATATTTGACTTCAAATGTGTATTCGAGTGGTCGGTCTGGCAGCAACAGTGTGGTGCTGTGTAATTGAACCTGCAATCGGTGCTGGCCCGGAGTCACAACCGCTCCAGGTTGAATCGGTTGATTGGCCATCTGCCACTCGGTCCACGGCCCGTTGTCGATGCGAGAACGGCACTGCACGTCACCCAGCGTTTCGTCGCTGGTCCATTCGGGTTTCAGCATTTGTTCCGGCTCGTCCACCGCGCCTAGATCCTGCTTCACCACTTTCAGGTTCGCCGCCGGAGATGCGTAGACAAGATAGCGGTGAATGCCGTCCTGTTCATGCACAAACACCCAGTGGCCCAGCGGATGACGTCGCACTCGCGTGATATGACGCGGCACGGTAAAGGGCGAATCGACATTGGGAATCGATGTCCACCCCAGCCCATGGTTTACGGCGATTTGTGTTTCTCCGAACTGGGCGAAGTGAACGTTGTTTTGATATTTCCGGGCCAGCGGATCGACAGGCGAATCTTCAAAGATCCCGGCATTATTTACCAAAATGTCGATACGCCCAAAAGTGGTGATTACC
>CAMYKF010000536.1 GCA_947258905.1 uncultured Pirellulaceae bacterium
ACGGGCGGCGAAATTCAGACGTTCGACTGGGCTGCACTCGATCTCGATCAATGGATCGCCGTTCTCGGCACCGCCGAGCGGTTTCCAGATCTGGAGAAGTTGACCCCGGATGGTCTGACCGGGACCGGCAATTTCCTCGACCGCGTAAACCCGACTGAGCCGCGCCCCGACGTGATCAACCGGACGCGGCCGTAGCACATGAAATGTCAAACTGCCTCGTCATGACCGGGAAGCTCGTACCGCCTATTTCGCAACACGAAATCCGGAAAATTGCCAGCGGGTTTCGGGTGGGAAGAAATTGCGATAAGTGGGACGGATATGAGCACTGCTGGTCGCCACGCTGCCGCCTCGCAGCACGTACTGGTTACACATGAACTTGCCGTTGTATTCGCCAATAGCTCCATCAGGTGGCAGGTATCCTGGATAGGCGGCATAGCTGCTGCTGGTCCATTCCCAGACACCGCCAAACATCTGTGCGGGTCGGCAATCGGCTGAGTCGCCTCCGGTGGGGTGAACCGCAAAACCGCACTCAAGCAGCAAATCAGCAAACTGATCCCCCTCCGAATGGGGCGCCGCAACTTCCCATTCGAATTCCGTCGGTAATCGATAGCCGGCCCAGCGAGCCCACGCGTCCGCCTCAAAATAACTGACGTGACAGACTGGCCATTCCCGATCGACGGGCTTCAGCCCCGACAAAGTAAATTGCATCCAGTCCCCGTCCCGTTTCACCCAATACAACGGCGCCTTCCAGCCCCGTTCCTGCACGGTCGTCCAGCCTGCCGAAAGCCAGTGGTCCGCTCGTTCGTAACCACCATCCTCGATGAAGTCCATAAACTGACCACAAGTCACCGGATGTCCCGCGATCGCAAAATCCCGAAGTAACGTTTCATGACGTGGCGATTCGTTGTCGTAGGCAAAACCCGACCCGGCATGTCCGACCGGATAAATGCCGCCACTGAAATCAATCCACGTATCGGCAGGAGTCTCAAACGGTGCCGTCGGGCCTGCCTCGTAGACCGGCAACAGCGGGTTTCCGGCCAGTGCATGCTTGATGTCGGTGAGAATCAGTTCCTGATGCTGTTGTTCGTGATTCAGACCCACCTGAATCGTATAGCGGGTGTCGTCGCAATGCTCACCGTGCTCGAGAAAGTCCAGCATCCTCTGGTTGACGTACTCGCGATACTCACGAGTCCTCTTGAGGCCGGGTCGGGAAATGGTTCCGCGCCGCGCGCGAGGGAATTGAGCGCCGACCTGGTTGTAATAGGAATTGAACAGGTAGCTGAATTCCTCATCGAATACCCGATACCCGGACAATGGTGCCAGCAAAAAGGTTTCGAAAAACCAGGTCGTGTGCGCGAGGTGCCAGCGAACCGGACTGGCATCCGGCATCGACTGGATCATGCAATCTTCGGGCGACAGCGGCGCTGCGAGCCGATTGGTGAACTCGCGGACCTGAATATATTGCTCGGCCAGAGACGTGTAGCTGGTGTGCTGTGAAATCACGGAATTTGAATGGGTTGGTCGGATGTTCAGGCTTGTACTTCGACGCCTTTCCAAAAGGCTACATGTTCGCGAATATTCGCGGCTTCGGGTTTGGGATCGGCGTAATACCACGCCGCCCCGGAATTCACCTGACCGTCAACGACGACGTCGTAGTAACTCGCTGTGCCTTTCCAGCCGCACACCGAAGTGGTTTCGCAATCCTGAAAATATTCCTTAACCAGCGAATCAGCCGGGAAATAATGATTGTTTTCCACGATGACTGTCGCGTCGCTATCCGCGATGACGGTGCCATTCCAGATTGCCTTGGGCATGCCTGTCCCCCTGTCAAAACGTTGTTCCAATTACCTGCTTCCACACGGCCGCGTTCCTGCTACTTTCCGGCTTGAATGCCAAGTCCGCGAGGAACATACCAGCGTTCCACGAACTCGAAAACGAATTGTACCGCAATGGCGAGCAAAGCAGCAGGGATGGCGCCTTCCAGAATCGTACCCATATCCGCGCGGCGGATTCCCGTCAGAATCGGCTGACCATAACCGCCGGCGCCTATCAGCGCCCCCAGTGTGGCGAAGCCCACGTTGATGACTGCCGAGGTCTTGATCCCGGACATGATGTTGCGCGAGGCCAGGGGCAGTTCGATCTTCCACAATTTGAAGGGGCGTGACAGTCCCAGCGCCTCGGCCGTTTCCGAGTATTGGGGTTCGATCCCTGCCAGGCCGGTATAGGTGCCCTGCACAATTGGCAGCAGGGCATACAGAAATAACGCGACAACCGCCGTCACCGAACCAACACCCAGCGACGGCAAATTTAGCGCGGTTACCAGCGGCATCACCAGCACGAGCAACGCCAAAGCCGGAATCGTCTGGATGATTCCGACGATGGCCAGGATTGCCTTTCCGAAATGTTGCCGACGAAAAGCCATTACGCCGAGCGGAATGCCCAGCAGAATCGCCGGGATCAACGACTTGCGCACCAGGTCGAGGTGTTCGAGCGTGCGTTTGGCAATGCGTGTGGCCAAAT
>CAMYKF010000537.1 GCA_947258905.1 uncultured Pirellulaceae bacterium
CAGGATCGCCTGTTGTGCTACGATATTTCGGAATGATCTCAACTTCAGCCCGATTTGGGAGGCGAATTGACTGGTTTGACTTCCTGAATCATTCCGTATCGGAAGGCGAACGATTCCGTGACTTCATCCGAGAAACGAACCACGACGAACCGTCTGGATGACACGGAAACGCGTGGCCGCGACCGGTCCTCGGCGCGGAAGGCCGATGTGACAACGTGGCGAACGATCCCCAACTACATCGGTGTCACACGATTGATCCTCTCGCCATTGCTGATTCTGCTGGCTGCCCGGGATCTGCGTTACGGGTTTGTCGCCCTGTATTTTGTGCTCGGACTGTCGGACTGGATCGACGGCTTGCTGGCCAGAATGCTCAAGCAGCGCAGCGCCCTGGGCGCGCGCATCGACAGTGTGGCGGATGCCGTGCTGAATATCTGTATGATCGTTGGCGTGTGGCTGCTGGCCCGCGACATGGTGCTTGAGGAGATGCCCTGGTTTGTGGTGGCTTGTGTCAGTTATGCAGCCGCCTGCCTGCTGGGCATGTGGAAGTATGGCCGTTTGCCGGCGTGGCATACCATGACGGCCAAGCTCACACACCTGCTGGTTTTTGTGGCGGTGATTTGCGCGATCATGGAGTGGTCCATCTGGCCTCTGCGGATCGCGGCGATATCCGCGATCATCGCCAATCTGGAATCCATGGCCTTGACATCGGTTGTGAAACGATGGCGAGCCGACGTGCCATCGCTATTCAGCGTGTGGCCACTTCGCAGCTAGGGGCATTACGCAGGATGGCTTTCCAAGGCCGTCGAATTGAACTGAGCCGAATGCGTTTGCCTCGACAACGCCAAAGGCGTTGCGTCAATAGCCTGGGGTTCTTGGACCCCGGTTCCTGCTATGTCTGGCACTTTTCACAGGCGTACATCTTGCGATTGGCCAGTTCCCAGGTGCGGACGCGGCGATTACATCGCGGACATTTCGTTTTCTTGTAGATATTCAATCGCTCGCCCGAATTCAGCCGACTGGCCGGCTTGCCAATTCGCTTGGCGTCCACGGTGATGATGCGGTTGTATCGAACGCCGATGTTCAGCAGATCAACCGTCAGTTGCCACAGGTCGTCGAAGTCGTCGCGTTGCAGTTCGTTCCCCGGTCGTTCGGGATGAATGCCCAGCAGAAACAGAATCTCAGCGCGATAAACATTGCCCACGCCCGCAATCACGGTCTGGTTCAGCAGCAAAGTACCCAGCGGCGCGCGGCTGCGCTCAATTCGCTGCCATACCGTTTCCGGACAGGCGTGTTCACGCAACGGGTCCTCGCCCAGCCGCGATCGGATCTCAAGTAATTTCCCCTTGCCAATTAACTCGCAACGATTGGGGCCATTCAAATCGAAAGCCCGCTGCTGGCCGATCATACGCAAACGTACGGCGCCACGAGGCTCGGGCGCTGGATTCTTGTGCACTCGAAACTTGCCATACAGTCCCAGATGCACATGGATGATTTGCCGCGGCGACCAGTGATAAAACAGATGTTTGCCGTGAGCGGTGACGTCCTGCAGAGTCTTGCCGTCGAGCCGTTTTGCTTCCGCCGCAAACCGGCCCTGAGGCGAAGCCACGCCCATTTGTTGCCCGGCAAACCATTTGCCATGGTCGCGGGCAAGGCGGTGAATGGTGTGTCCTTCGGGCATTCGGTCGTTTTACTGGCCTGTGGTCCGTCCGCGACCTCTGGTCGTCGCCGGACCTAACCGGTAACTTTCTGCGTTAGCAACCTCGAAATGGTTCGGTACATATGTTATAGCCAGATAGATTAACGGATCGTTCCAGATTGGATTGTCGGAGATTTCATGCCCAAAAATTTTGTCGTTGCCGGTGGCAGCAAGGGAATCGGTCTGGAGCTGGTTAACCAGTTGCGGGAATCGGCTGACCGGATCGATGTCTATTCGCGGTCGGTAGATGATTTGCAAGCCGATGCAAATGTGCACCATCACGATTGCGACTTTACGGCGGATGATGTGCAGCTGGATGAATTGCCTGCAGAAATTCACGGGGCGGCCTACTGCCCGGGATCGATTAACCTGCGTTCCTTTCGCAGTTTGAAGCTGGACGATTTCCGCGCCGACCTCGAAGTCAATCTGCTGGGGGCCGTAAAGTTCTTGCAGGCTTGTCTGTCCGGACTCAAAAAGAGTGCCGGAACGGAACCATCCAGCGTCGTCTTGTTCAGCACTGTGGCCGTCGCGCAGGGCATGCCCATGCACGCGTCGGTGGCGGCTGCCAAAGGGGCAGTGGAAGGGCTCACGCGAACACTCGCAGCCGAGTGGGCGCCTCAAATCCGCGTCAATTGTCTTGCGCCCGCATTAACCCAAACACCGCTTGCCGAACGATTTTTCTCCACACCCGAAAAACGCGATGCCATGGCAAGTCGCTATCCACTGGGGCGAACCGGGATCCCCGCTGACCTGGCCGCCGCCGCTCGTTTTCTATTGGCCCCCGAAAGCAGCTGGATCACCGGTCAGATCATCGGCGTCGACG
>CAMYKF010000538.1 GCA_947258905.1 uncultured Pirellulaceae bacterium
CGCCGAGGAATCGGAATCGTCCTACGAACGTACGCGTGGCAAAATGCGTGAAATGCTGCTGGCCGGCGAGATGGACCATCGCGAAGTGGAACTGACGATTGAACAGAAATCCTCGCCCGTCATGGTCGGTGGCATGGGCATTGAACAAATGGACATGGATTTTCAGGGCATGCTGGAAAAGATCATGCCCAAATCCACGGTGCGTCGCAAAATGTCCGTCCTGCAGGCGCGCGAAGTGATCTTTGATCAGGAATGCGAAGCCCTGCTGGAACCGGAAAAGGTCAATGCCATGGCCATCGAACTGGCGGAAAACCTCGGCATTATCTTTCTCGATGAAATCGACAAGGTCGTGGCCAGTGAAGGCAAGGGAGCCGACGTTTCGCGACAGGGTGTGCAACGCGATCTGCTGCCCATCGTTGAAGGCACGACGGTGCAAACGCGTTACGGATACGTCAAAACCGATCACATCCTGTTTGTGGCTGCCGGCGCTTTTCATAAAGCCAAACCAAGCGAATTGATGCCCGAGTTGCAGGGCCGCTTTCCCATTCGCGTGGAACTGGATGACCTAACGCAATCCGACTTTGTCCGCATTCTCACCGAGCCCACAAATTCACTGACGCGTCAGTACGAGGCGTTAATGAAAACCGAAGGCGTCAATCTGGAATTCAGTCAGGATGCGATCGAGGAACTCGCCAGCTACGCCTTCAAGGTGAACCAGTCGAGCCAGAACATTGGTGCCCGCCGACTGTATACGATCATGGAGCGGATGCTGGAAGAACTCAGTTTCGAGGCGCCCGACATGAAGATGGGCCGCGTCGAAATCAACGCGGCCTATGTGCGTGAAAAACTGCAAGCGATCACCGAGGATGAGGATCTGTCCCGGTTTATCCTGTAAATGCGTTTGATACCGGCAGCTGTTTTTTTTCGATGTTGTTCGGCGTTGCAGGAATCAGGACGGTCCCCGTTCAGCAGTCTATGTGGAGAGTCAGGGTGTGGAACCTTTTGCGAGGAACTGCCGTTCTGTGCGGAAGCCTGTGGCTTGCGTCGGTTTGCTACGCGACTTTACCGCAGGTTGATTCACCGCCTGAACAAACGGAGCCCGCGGAAAAGGCCAAACAAATTGCCGCTGTGGTGCAGCGGGGCCGTGAGACGCTGGGGTTTAGCGGCGTCGTGCTGGCCGCCAAAGATGGCGCAATTGTGGCGACGGACGCTGCCGGATTCGCTGATCTGGAGAACGAACAGCCGATTCAAACTGATACGCTCTTTGAAATCGCCTCCACAACCAAACTCTTCACGGCACTTGCCATCTGCCAGCTTGCCGAACAGGGCAAACTGGATCCGGACGATCCAATCGCCAAACACCTGCCCGGCGTTCCCGAAGACTGCTCGAAGATTACGATTCGCCACTTGCTGCAGCATACCTCCGGGATTCCTGGTACCAACTCCCGCGGCCACGGCGAGGATCTGGCCGAGGTCCTGCCAGTCTTTCTGGCGGGAGGGCCGATACACGAACCGGGCACGCGTCGTGAGTACTGGAATCAGGGATATGCCTTGTTGAGCGAGATTGTCGCTCGCGTGTCTGACCAGTCCTATATGGACTATTGCCGGGAGTTTATTTTTGAGCCTGCCGGGATGTCCCATACCTGTTTTACGGGAGATGCTGCACCGCCGGATGTACTGGTTGCAACCGGTCAATCGGAACGGCTCGGTTTGCCACGCTCGGCACTGGATCATCCTTATGGCAGCTACGGGTTTCAGTATCGCGGCATGGGCGGCATCGTCACGAACGTGCTTGACTTGTGGAGCTGGGACCGGGCGATGGCCGGGCACAAAATCGTCAGCGCCGGGACGCTGGAGGAAATACTGCAGCCCGGACTGGATGACTACGGGTTGGGAGTCTACATCGGCCATAATGACCAGGGACAGCTGTTCCATGGACACAACGGAACCGTTCGCGGATTCAACTGCTACCTGCGTCGCTATCCGGAAAGTGATGGTTGCCTGTTCGTGCTGAGCAATCGCGATAACGGGATTGGGGATGCAGTCGGGCGCAGTATCGAGATCATTTTGTTCGATGGCGACCGAACACAGCTGATCCCGGAACCGTTGACGGACGAACAGTTTGAAGAATTCGAGGGTACTTACGTGTGCGAAGCGTTTGGTTTCCAGATCGATATTGAGCGTGACGGCGACCTGATCACCGGTAAACTTTCGCTACAATCCAGCACCGATGGCCGCAGCAGTACTTTTTACATGGGAACCAATACCGAGGGCGAATACGTGGTCCTGGCCGACCAGGTCCACGCTCTGCCGACCGAAGCATCCGAAGATGGCAAGATCCAGCAAATGGATTTTCTGAACCGGCGCTTCACGCGGAAACAGGACGAATGATTCAAGTCCACGAAGCGGTCACAACTTCCGGCCTCGTTCCGCCAAAACTCGATATCCTGCCGGACTCGTTACTGACAAACGTGACTTCCCCGGCGCTGAACAACATCGGGTCGAGCTTGTAAAAGTCACCGCCGCTGGCTGCAAAGATCTCGCAGAACGGTTTGCCAAATTCGGAGGAACTGTTGCTGGGTGTTTGCGGGCCAATCCGCTCAATCTCGTCATCGTTCATGTCGACCCACAACGTGACGCGGCCGCCGTACAGGATAGCGTCGTTGGTGCGGCCGATGGCGGTTAGATCGTCAGCGGAAACCGGCGGCAGCGGGGCCGTGCCCAGGCCACTGGTGACTCTGCGCAAGTCGACATCCAGTTCGAACAACTTGTGCATGGTCGCTTCGACACTGCGGGCTACGATCTGGATGGTTCCAGCCAAACTGCGGGTGGGTGCTACGCCAAGAAAAAGGCGGCCCGGTTCGATATCGCATTCGTCTGCCATGTACTGGATGACTTCCGCATCGGGAAGCTGGCTCGTTTCCAGAACGCCCACGACGTCCTGCGACCGGTCGGTGAACCCGTATTGGTCCAGTACGGCCTCCTTGCCACGTCGCAATCGCATCGGACCGGAACCGATGGCGAAATATTCACCGGTTTTGACTGGCCAGCCACCGTATTGTGCCCCCATGCAGGCCAGGGCAGGTTGATCCGTATAAACCTGAATCAACGGACCGTCGCCGGACTGCAACAGGTCAACCGTGCCCAGACCTCCCAAACAGATTCGAGCCAGCTCCAGTCCCGATTCCAGCCCGCCGCACATATTCACGCCGAAATCGACAATCCGCCCGCTTTCAAAAAAAGAAATCCTCAATTGGTCAGCTCGGGCTTCGAGCGACTTCAGGCGATCCAGCGCCCGTTTGTTCAGTTGATCGATCAAGATGCAACCACTTTCTGGCTGGCCGAGTCGGGCTTCTCGGTTGGAAAGTACTCGTCAACCACATGCAGAAAGCCCTCGCGAGTGGAGACTTTGGCCACGTAACGCCGGAAGTGACGCGCACCATGCCGGCCCTGGGCATAACAACAGGCGTACTTGCGCATAAGTTGAGTGCCTTTCTCCTCGCCGAATCGCCCGACGACGAGTTGATAATGCTTCAACATGCATTGCTTTTGCTCTTCCAGCGTCGGATCAGGCGGCACGGGGCGACCTTGCAAGGCCGCCGCCATCTGCGCGAACAGCCACGGTCGGCCCAGGCAGGCCCGCGCCACCATAATTCCATCGATGTCGTATCGACGAAAAACGTCGACCGCCTTGTCGGCCGAATCGAGGTCGCCGTTGCCAATCAAGGGAATCTTCTTCAGGAACGGCTTGATCTCGGAGATGCGTTCCCAGTCCGCGTGGCCGCGAAACATGTCTTGTGCGGTGCGTCCGTGGACGGTCAGTGCCGCTGCCCCGGCGCCTTCGACCACCTGGGCCACGTCAATGGCGTTGATTTTGTCGCGGGTGCAGCCAAGTCGGATTTTGGCCGTCACCGGCGTCGGGGCGCAGGACTGCACCACACGCTCGATGATTGCGCCCATCGTGTCGGGCACACGCAGCAGATACGAACCGCTTTGGGCCTTCTCCGTGACTTGCTTCACGGGGCAGCCAAAATTGATGTCGACGATGCTGACACCGTATTCCTCAACCAGACGCCGCCCGACTTTGGCCATCGTCTCCGGCTGGTTGTCCCAGATCTGTACGGCCAGTGGTCGCGGTTCATCCTTGACGCCCCACAATCGGTCAGGGTGTTCGGCAGTGTTTTCGTCCAGCCACACGAAACCGCGGGCGTTGACCATTTCAGTCGCCTGCAATCCAACTCCCCCGTAATCACGCACCATTTGCCGAAAGGCATAGTTCGTGAAACCGGCCATGGGTGCCTGCAGCACAGGCGGATCGATCCGCACCGATCCAATGTGAATTGGCGGAGGTGGTGTGACAGTCACATCGGACGTGGGCTTGAGGGAATGCTGCATGACATCATTTTTTACCGTCGGCTTGTCGCCGTCCAGACGAGTTGCAACGTGGCGCTGGCTTCCAGCCGCCGTTTTCATCCTGACCATCGCCGGCTGGAAGCGACCGCTACGGATTGTGCACCCGACCGGTCAGGTAGAAATCGCCGTCCACGATCGAGCGCGTTGTCCACTCCGGATTCAACGCATCGGCAACGCGATCCACACCCACTCCGCCAATCGGCGTGACTGCTCCGCGACCGCCGACCAGATGCGGACTGACAAAGACGTGGACTTCATCAATTTGTCCGGCATCGAAAAATCCGCCCAGCACTCCACTGCCCCCTTCGACCAGCAGATTGGTCATGCCGCGGCTGCCCAGTTCTTCCAGCAGCAATTCCAGTCGTCGCTGCGGGTCATCGGAATCCAAAACGATGACTTCGCAACCTGCCGCTGCCAGTTCGTCAGCCCTCTGTTGATCGCGAGCGGGTCCGGTAGCGAACAGCGCAGGCACTTCGCGCGCCGTCTTCACAATCTGCAGCGAGGCATCACATTGCAGTATCGAATCCAGCACAATTCGTGTCGCGGTGCGCGGGCCGGCTGGTCGGGCGGTCAACAGCGGGTCATCGGCTTGCGCGGTACCTCGTCCCACCAAAATTCCGTCCATGCGTGCCCGCAATTCGTGCACGATCTGTCGAGATCGTTCGCTCGAAATCCAGCGGCTGTCACCGCGATGCGTGGCGATCTTGCCATCCAGCGTCATGGCCCACTTGGCGATCACCCAGGGCCGGCCTGTCGCCACACGTTTCAGATACGGAGCATTGAGTCGCCGGGCCGGCTCCCTCAACGTGCCAACGTGCACGGCGATCCCGGCAGCCTTCAGCTGTTCAATCCCGCTGCCGGCCACTTGCGGAAAAGGGTCTTCATCGGCCACGACCACGCGGGCCACCGAGGCCTGAATCAAGGCATCCACGCAGGGCGGCGTCTTGCCGTGATGCGAACACGGTTCGAGGTTCAGATACGCTGTGCTGCCAGCCGGGTTCTCCTGACAATCTTCCAGCGCCGCGATTTCGGCATGCGGGCCACCGAATCTCGCATGAAAGCCCCGGCCGATTAACTGGCCGTCGCGAACGAGGACACAGCCAACCATCGGGTTGGGTTCGACGTATCCCTGCCCATCCCGAGCCAGTTGCAATGCCCGCTGCATCCAAAACGCGTCGTCGTTGGGTTCGGGCATCGAGATCAGTCGCCGAGGAGTTCGCTCAGGGTTCCATTGCTGTCGCCAAACGAGCGGGCCTGGGCTCCGGCAGCGTGCAGCATCGAAAGGTACAGATTGGTCAACGGCGTCTCGTCAGCAAAACGAATATGCTGACCGGTCCGGAATTTTTTACCGGCGTTGCCGATGGTCAACACGGGCAACTGGCCATGGTTGTGGCGGTTGCCGTCGGCAATCCCGCTGCCGTAGACGATGGTGCAATGATCCAGCAAGGTACCGTCGCCCTCGGGAATGGCTGCCAGCCGGTCCAGAAACCCGACAAACAGCTGCATATGAAACAGGTTGATGGCACTGATCTGTTCTTGTTTGTCGCGGCTATTGCCATGGTGGGACAAATCGTGATGTCCGTCCTTGACGCCGATGTTGCGGTAGCTGCGATTGCTGCCGGCATTGGCGTACATAAAGGACATGACGCGAGTCGAATCCGTCTGAAAAGCCAGCGTCATAACATCGAACAGCAGGTTCATGTGCTCATCATATTTGCGCGGCACGCCTTCAGGACGTGGATAGTCGGGAATTTCCTGTTCGACCCGATCGAGTTTTTCTGATCCGTTGATCCGCTTCTCCAGCTCACGGACCGCGTACAGATATTCGTCGAGTTTGCGGCGGTCGTCACTACCCAATGCCGTATGCAACTTTCGCGCGTCATGGCGGACCAAATCGAGAATGCTGCGTCGATAGAGCTGGCGATTGGCTGCGGCTTCCGCCGATTCCCGTTCATTTTCAGTTCCAAACAACCGGTCAAACAATGCTCCCGGGTCAACTTCCTTGGCCACCGGAGTCGTGGCGGTTCGCCATGAAATGTTGGAAGTGTACACACAGCTGTAGCCGGAATCGCAACGGCCGGCCGGCGCACTGCCTTCCATACCGACTTCCAGCGAAGCCAGTTTGGTCTGGTCGCCGGCATGTTGAGCCAGGATCTGATCCACCGACGGTCCGTTGTAGATGCCGGCTCCGTCAGTCTTTTTGGGATGCGCTCCGGTCAGATAGGCCGCGACGCTTCGCGCATGATCGCCGGGTCCGTCACCATGGGCCCGGGCCCCGTCGAGCGTAAGACCACTGAGCACATTCAGACGGTCGCGGTAAGGGTCCAGCGGAGCCAGCGTGGCAGGCAGCCCGTAATCGGTGCCGATCTGCTGTGGCGTCCAGTCGGGCATGTGCATGCCATTGGGTACGTAAAAGAAGGCGGTTCGCTGTGGAGCCGCAACCTCTGGCGAGAGGCCGCCGGCAGACGCGGCCTGAGGCCGCATCGCGCCCAGCATCGGTAGTGCGAGGGCCGTACCCATGCCTCTCAATACCGTTCTGCGATCGATCGGTTGATGCGACATACTATGTGCCTGCTCCTTAATGCTCCGGTTGACCGCTCATTGGCGCACTACGTGTACGAAACGGCTCACTGCCGGCGATGGCAAGAATTATATCCGAAAACCCCTGGTTTTCCTTACACGCTTTTCGGGCAATCGCATCGATCACGCAATCGTCGGTGGGTTGCGGCCCGCGTCCCAGGGCGTAAATAAACAGTTTTTCGACGATGCAACGCACAAATTGTTCGTGGTGCCGGTCCAGAATAGCTGCCTGTAATTTGGTAACTGAATCAAAGCGAATACCGCCGGGCAGTTCACCCGACGCATCGATGGGCTTGCCCTCTGCCATCGTGCGGTAACGGCCGGAAGCGTCGAAGTTTTCCAATGCGAACCCAAGGGCGTCCATTTTGTAATGGCAGGCAGCGCAATTGGGATCCGCCCGATGTTGCTCCATACGTTCACGCAGGGTGCCCGTTAGCTCGGTTTGCGCATCGAGCGCTGGAACATCGGGCGAAGGCGGCGGTGGCGGGTCGGCCAGCAGGTTTTCCAGCACCCATTTGCCCCGTTTGACCGGTGAGGTGCGCGTCGGATTGGAGGTAAGCGTCAGAAAACTCCCGTGCGACAGCAATCCGCGACGTGGCGTGCCATCAAGACTGACTCGCGAAAACTCCCGCGTCTTCAACCCGCGGGTCGACCATCCGTAATGGCCAGCCAGCGTCTTGTTGACGAATGTGTAATCGGCAGACAACAGCGTGGATAACGGCAGGTCGTTGCGAAAAACGTCACGCAACAGCAGTGTCGTTTCCTGAATCATTGAATCGCGAAGATGCCCGGTGAATCCCGGGTACTGCTCCGGGTCGAGATCAAGTTCCCTGAGCACGCGCAGCTGCAGCCACTGCTCGGCAAAGTTGTCGAACAAGGCGGCGGATTTTGGATCATGCAACATACGTCGCACTTCCGCCTCCAGCACGACTGGATCGGTCAATTCGCCACGGGTCGCGGTGCGAAACAATTCGTGGTCCGGCATCGAACTCCACAGAAAATAAGATAGTGCGGTGGCCAGTTCATAATTGGAGAGTTCGCGTGGCGAACCGTCGGACGGAGCGGGTTGTTCGATCCGGAACAGGAAATTTGGCGACACGAGCATCGATTGAATGACCAGTCGCATGGCCGACTCAAACGATTCGCCGTTGTCATGACCGAGGTCAAAAATTTCCAGCAAGCGCCCGGTATCATCCGGGGTCAGCTTGCGACGAAAAGCCCGGGAACCATGCAAGGCAATAATCTCCTCGGCGCATTGACGGGGAGTCTTTGAATCGTCGGGCACGACGAACAGGAATTCGCGTTGCACCCTCGATGGACGAAACGGATCCGTGGGCCCCGAGACCTGGACCTGGCGGATGCCGAGGTTGCGATCACGACGGGACCGATCGGGATTTTCGGGATCGTAAAAGTCATTGGTGAACGAGACGCCGATGCGATTTCGTCCCTCGTCCAGCCGGGCAGCAAAACTGAAGACCTCTGGTTCATCCGGTGTGGCCCGCACGGCAATTTCGTCGATCACTCGTCCGTTCACGGATATGGCCATTTGGGCCGGTTCGTCCCCCGCCTGTGTGGCGGCTGCGTCCACCTGAATCTGGTAACGCCCGGCCCGTTTCGTCTGGACCTCGGTCGTTGTCGTGCCTGTTGTCGTCAGGACAAACAGCCTGCCTGCGGGACGCCCACCACGAATTCGTTCCAGTTGCCCCGGTGCGATGACCACATTGATCACGTCACCAGCCGGGTCGTGGATCAGCTGTTCGGAAATCGTCTCGGCGGCCGACAGGTATTTCTCGAACAGCAACGGCGAAATGGACAGAACATCGCCGATATTGTCGAATCCATATCCGACACCGTCTGCCGGAAAATTCCCGGTTGTGGCGTACTCAATACCCAGCAGCTCGCGCACCGTATTGGCATACTCGAAGCGGGTGAGCCGACGGATCGTAACCGATCCGGCATGATGCCGGTGCGAACACGGAACCTGGGGTAAAGTCTGGTCGATCCAGTCCAGAAGTTGCTGGCGATGCGACGCAGGCAATTCCGGACCGTCTTCGGGTGGCATTTGCTGATCGCGGACGCGAGAGGCGATTTTGGACCACAAACGTCGCTGACCAACGACCTGGTCGACCGTTTCAAACTGGCTCAGGTCCAGGCTGCCATCGGCATCGTCGCCGGTATGGCAATCAAGACAAGCCGATTGAAGGATCGGCTGCACAGCGTCAACCCATGACGACTCGGCGGCGACTCGGACATCATCCTGGGCGCTGATCGAAAGCGGGAGCATGGCAATCACGCCCAGACAGGCCAGCGACAGCATCTGCTGGACGGTACCCCGGATCAGGCGTGAGATGAGTTGCGTTGCGGTTATGAACACCGGCATCCTCGAACAAAGTGAAGACCCATTATCGGCCAGCTGGCGTGAATGTGAAAACACGTTGGAACACAGGGATTTCGTCCGCGTTTTTCCGAGTCAAGTGGGTACAAGGCCATAAAACCCCGGTTTTTTATGGGTGAAATGGGCTCTATTTCGTCAAAATTGCGGTTTTTTGCGGGTTTTTGACCTACTATCCCATTGAAATTTCGCCTGCTTTCGCACTTAATTTCTCCATCGCCGCGAGCGTGCCGATTGTCAGTCGCTGCGGAATGCCCACAACACAACGTTTCGAGTCAATCAGTACAAGTCCCACAAGGAGGGAACCCTATGGCCAAAAAAGTTGGCGTCAAACCGCCCACCAAATCTGAAATCATGAACAATCTGGCTGAAGCCACTGGCTTGAGCAAAAAGGAAGTGGCGGGCGTGCTGGAAGCACTGACCGACGAAATCCAAAAGAACATCGCCGGGAGAAACAGTGCCGGGATGTTTACGATTCCGGGTCTGTGCAAAATTGTCGTTCGCAACAAGCCCGCACTGCCCAAGCGTCAAGTCCGCAATCCGGGCACCGGCGAAATGGTCTGGGCCAAGCCGCGTCCAGCCAGCAAGCAAGTCAAAATCCGACCGCTCAAGGGCCTCAAGGACATGGTAGTCTAGGCGGATATGATTGCCCGAATCGGAAAGCCGCGTGGCCTCCCCGCCACGCGGTTTTTTTTGTGGATCGGCAAAACGCGAATCATTTGATGGCAATCGCCTGCTGCAACGGAACCAGTACATTGCTGACCAGATAGCCTTCAACAATCTGCTCGGCGTGCTCCTGCAGGGGCTTGATGGCCTGCACAAAAGTCTGGCCTGGCTCAAGACTGCCGTAGCGGCGGATAGTCAAATAGACGCTCAACTGCTCTTCGGGAAACTCGCCAGCGCGAATATGAAAGATGTTGGTACGTGATTCCACGGAAATACGGCATTGCACCCGGCAATCCTCGTCCAGAGAAAACTGGATCGCCGGGTCATGATTGATTAGCCGCGTGCCGGGGATCTCGCTGAGGCGTTCAAAGGCGGGCGTCAGACCAAGGGCTTCGGCAACCAGTTCGTTATGGTTGCCGCAATAAGTGAAATCGAAACCGCACATAAAATTCAGCGACTCGCAATCCAGCGGACTGACTGACAAGGTATACGGCAATTGCTCAAGCACGTATTCGTGTTGGGCAATGGCCTGATCGTAATCATCCGGGTTAACGTATCCGGTGCAGATTCGCCGCGGTTCCACGGATGTCCAGCGGTAAAAACCCTTTTCCTTCTCCTCTTCCAGCACATATTCGCCGCGTTCGCGCGAGTAAAAATGCTTCATTGTCGGATAACGGCGCTGCATTTGCTCGAAGTAATGCATCACGCTCTCGCGACTGGTCGGCAAATCCATTTCTGTGTTGACATTTACGTTTACATAGAAATCGTCGCTGATGCTTTTGACTTGCAGCATGTTATTCCTTTATTTTCCACGCCCGCCCTGGCGAGCAAGGCAGACGAATACAATTGTTCTCAAGGCCTCATTTTACCAACGCCACGCCGACTGGACGATGGCTGTTTTGAACAGGGAGCCTGCCCGTGCACGGGTCCGCCAATCCCCCTTGCCCGGCCTTGCCCGGTACCCGATGCGTTCCGCATCAGGCCCGCGATTGTCGCTCGACCATGCCATGTCGCCGTTTCATATCATGCGCAAAATACTCTTGATAACGACGATGGACTGCTCGCTCATAGTTTGTGAGGCAGGAAATATAGACGCGGCCCAGCGATATCAACATGCCTGAGCCCACCAAAATCCCAAACAGAACGAGAACTGGCCACGTGGTCACCAGACCAAACAGATTGAATCTGGCTCGCACACTACCCGATTCCTGCCAGTCTGCGAATTGCCCGGCAATATCTCCGGCCGCCGGGTCCACGAGATTGGCACGCCACGTGTGCTTGTCCCAGTCAAATTGCTGGAACGCGTCGGCTGCCAGCGGCAACGGCACGACTCGCGTATGCACGATATAAACAATCGCGTTAAACGCCAGTAACAAGAGAAGCACCACCACCAGCACGCCGGCCATGAAGTCCATGAAGTGAACTTGCTCCAGCGTTTTGCGTCGTTTGCTGATGCTGCCGTTGAGACGCTGACAATTCTTGCGAATGGCGTGACAAATCCTCTTGGGAAAGGTCACCAGCAGCAATACGCCTGTGACCACCAGGATCGACACATCGAACCAGAGAAAAGCCTTCAACAACCAGTAAAGTGATTCGAGCATTTGGCTGCCTGATGTTACCTACCGACCGCACGGCGTCCTTGCTCATTGTATCAAAACACGGGTGAGGATGGTCCGGGTTGGGGCAAATCTTCCTTGCCGTCCCTGGAAACGAAGGATGGTGTGGGTGGCCCGGGCT
>CAMYKF010000539.1 GCA_947258905.1 uncultured Pirellulaceae bacterium
ACGATTCGCACCTGGAAACTGGACCGCTTCCGCAAGACCACGGCGCTGGACAAGTGGTTCAAGCCGGACAAGGAAATCGACATCGACCGGTTTATCAGCGAAAGCCTGGGAATCTTCGTTGGCAAGAAGCCTCGTAATTTCAAGATCCGACTCACACCCAAGGCGGCCGGCTGGGTGACGGAGGAACCGTGGCATCCCGACCAGCAACTCAAGGAACTACGCAGCGGCGAATTTGAACTGACTGTACGCACAGGCCATGATATGGACATCATTCCCAAGGTCCTGCAACTGGGCAGCGAGGCGGAATTGCTTTCGCCCGCCAGCGCACGAAATGCTGTAAAATTGATTTTGAAGGAAATGACCCGCAAGTACCGGGAGTAAAGGGCATTTCAAAACCGGGTTTTGAAAGTTTGTAGTCCCGCCTTTAGGCGTTTTTAGGCGGAATTTGGCACGATTCCGGCTATGGCCGCCTTTAGGCGAAACGTCAGGATTCCGGCTAAACCTGGAACTTCAAACAGGGAATTGCGGGTAACAGGCAGGTCCTCGCCATGATCCAGTCGGAGATGAAATGTTACTCGCCTCCCGTATGTTGTGTTTGCCCCTGGTGATGCTGTTTGCGAACAGTGTCGCCGCGCAGGAATCCCCGACCAGTGCCGGTGCGGTTCTGGAACGGTACGTCGAGGCGCTGGGCGGCGAGATGTTGTTGCAATCTTTGGAGGCTGTTGAGTTCGAGGGCACTATCGACAGCGCGGGTACGCCGGGTACTTTTACTTTTCTGTATGCCCAGGAAAAATGTGCCATGACCGTCAACCTTTCCGGCCGCCCGGTCGTGAGACTGGGATTTGACGGAGAATACCTCTGGCAAAAAAACGGCAGTTTTGGTTTCAAACGCCCGGCGGACCGATTTGTGGGCCTGGGGGTGGATCTGCCAGGCACACCGATCAGCGCCCTCGAATGGCTGGAACGAAAAGATCAAACAACGCTGCATGATTCCGCGGTGGTGGACGAACGCCGGGCCGATGTGGTGCAGATCGAGATGCCAGAGGGCCAGGTGATCACCGGTTTTTTCGATCGGGAATCAGGACTGCTCGTTCAGGCCATCTATGGCGAGGGCGACACGGCCACCGAATACAGGCTCCAATACGCTGCACAGCCCCTTGAGGGGCTGCGTTTTGTCAACAAGGCCACGGCCAGTGTGGCTGGTACACCGGGACCGAGATTCGTGTGGACCGTCGACAATATCGTGGTTAATCCCCAACTCGACCGAGAAGCGTTCCGAATGCCCGAAGGACTTGGTGAAGTCGTCCCGGTGCCCGACGAGGACGACAAGCAAAAGGAGAATCGTTGAGCACGGCTCCGACGAAACTGAAAAACACTGCCGGCACTTCGTTCGTCACCCGGCGGCCGGGATCGTGGGCATTTCATAGCCCATGTAGCGCAGGGTGGGTTCAGTCCACATTTGAATCAAATCCAGTTCTTGCGGAGTCGCATTGATGCTTCTTTCCGGCCGCTTGCTGTATTTTTCATGGAAGTACTCCAGAACGGCTGGATCCATATCAAGTTCGCAGAACCGAACGACATCCTGAATCACCTGCGGCGAGATGTCTTCATACTTGACTTCCATATATCGATCGGCGGGTAACTGCCGCCCGTAGTGGATGCCGGCGTCGACTGACATGCGCCATTGCAGGGCACACACCTCCAGCAAGTCAAGGTCTTTCAGCAGGGCCCGCATGGCCGGGATACGAGGCCCCCACATCGATCTGCCAACGACCGGCTGCATCCAGCGTGGTGCCGCTCGCTGTGCAAACCGCCACAGGTACATGGGCGTCCTCCGCAACTTCAATTCGCTCCAACGTCGCCGCACATGCCTGGCGGTGACTCCCTTTGACCATGTATTCCACTTTTCCCTGATCGACAATGTGGCATCGACTCCGTGGCGATAGATGTGAATAAACCGGCAATCGGGGAAAATGCTCTCGACAAATGGCATGCGTAACGCATTGGTGGGCGATTTTTCCAGCAACCGTTGCCCGCCCCTCTCCCGAACCGTTTCCTCAAAAAACGATCGAATGTGAGAACGTACGTTGTCGGTAACGTCCTCCGGTCGCAACATGTCACACTTTGAATCGTTGCCATACCGCCAAATCAGCAATGGCTCCAGAATCGGCGACAGGAGAGCATGCTTGCCCAGAACGTTGTACAGAAAGCTGGTACCGGAGCGGGGCGCACCGATCACGAAAATCGGCTTGGCCAGCAAGTCTCTATCGTTCGTAGTCTGCGACATCGGGATCCTTTCTCACGCGACGGCGTGCATGGGCAGCGCCGCTCTTTCCCCGGATACGTAACATGATTTCAGGATATCAGGCAGACACGGATCGCTAACAGGAGAGATGAGGCAGATTTGCCGCCACCCTGGGTGGCGGTTATGCGCTATCATACGAATCCGGCTGATGTGTCCTACCGGTTGTCCAGCGGTATGAATTGCCGTTCGTTTTCGCCGACGTAGACCTGTCGCGGACGACAAATACGGAAGCTCTCGGATTCCTGCATTTCTTTCCAGTGAGCCAGCCAGCCGGGCAGGCGGCCCATGGAAAACAGCACGGTAAACATCGGTACCGGAATGCCCATCGCCCGATAAATCACGCCGGAATAGAAGTCGACGTTGGGATACAACCGTCGCTCGACGAAATACTCGTCATTCAATGCGACCTGTTCCAGTTCCTGGGCAATCTGGAACAATGGATCGTCGATCTTGAGCTTCGCCAGCAAGCGGTCGCAGGCACCCTTGATGATCGTGGCTCGCGGATCGAAGTTTTTGTAAACGCGGTGACCAAAGCCCATCAGCCGGTACTTGTTGTTCTTGTCCTTGGCCATATCGATGAACTTTTTGAGATTGCCATCGCGGTGAATCTCTTCAAGCATGCTCACGACCGCTTCATTGGCCCCCCCGTGTAACGGACCCCACAGGGCACAAATCCCGGCGGCAATTGAGGCAAACAGGTTGGCTTGCGACGAGCCGACCATCCGCACCGTCGATGTGCTGCAATTTTGCTCGTGGTCGGCGTGCACAATCAACAACATGTTGAGAGCATTGACAAAATCCGGATCGATGTCATACGGCTCGCAGGGAACCGCAAACATCATCTGCAGGAAGTTTTCGCAATACGTCAGGTCGTTCTGCGGATAGATAAACGGCTGGCCAATCGACTTTTTGTAGCTGTAGGCGGCGATCGTCGGCAGTTTGGCCAGCAAACGGTAAATCGAAACCCGCACATGTTCGGGATCACGCGGATCGGCCGAATCCTGATAAAAGGTACTCATCGCACTGACGACACTGGAGAGCGTAGCCATGGGATGGGCGTCACGGGGAAACCCGCGATAAAAGTAGCGCATGTCCTCATGCAACAGTGTGTGCCTGCGGATAGAACGCGTGAATTCCTCCAGCTGCTGGCGATTGGGCAATTCGCCATAAATCAACAGGTAGGAGACTTCCACAAAGTCACATTTGGAAGCCAGATCCTCAATCGGATAGCCGCGGTAACGCAGAATGCCCTGTTCACCATTGAGAAACGTGATCGCACTGCGCGTCGAGCCTGTATTGACGTACCCTTCGTCGAGCGTGATGTAGCCCGTTTCATTGCGGAGCTTGCCAAGGTCGATGGCCTTTTCCTGCTCCGTACCAACAACTACCCGCAGATCGATCTCTCGATCCTCAATTTTCAGTTTGGCCGTTTCTGGCATGGACTCTTTTCCCGTAACGACGCTGCTCACGCAAACACTCCTGCAACAAAAAAGCGAAAGACCTGCCAGAATGGCGGGGAGATAGCCGCAATTGCCCGCAAGTCCGGATTGTTAGTCTACCCGTCTTGAGTCCCGCTTGAAAGCACTAACGGTTTTTTCAGTGGCAAAGCACCTGCCGCAACCAATGCCACCCAGGTGGCCAGCTGATTTACACCGCTGTCTGTACTAGTGGTCGGTTTTATCCATAATAGGCCCACAGTATTTCGCCATCGCCAAACACAACGTTGTCAATTCTTATTCGGTAACGGGAATGAGCGACGCCTTTGTAGCAATTGATCTGGGGGCCGAATCCGGACGGGTTGTGGCCGTGGCGGTCGACGCATCGCGGTCTTCCTTCGAGTTGCATGAGGCGCATCGATTCCCCACCAGCTCCATTCAACTGCCCAGCGGTCTGCACTGGGACATCGGCGGAATCTGGCGCGAAGTCGTCCATGGCCTGTTGCTGGTCGCCGGCTGGGCCACCGAACGCGAGATTACGGTGCGATCGGTCGGTGTCGACACATGGGGCGTGGACTGGAGCCTCGTTGACCAGTCGGGCGAGCTACTGGGATTGCCCCACACCTATCGCGACCCGCGAAACCACAAAGCGTTTGAAGAAGTCACGGCAACGATTTCCGCGAACGAAATCTATGACATCAGCGGCATCCAGATCATGCCCATCAATTCGCTGTTTTCGCTGGCAGCCCAGGTCCGTCAGAGTCCGGGTCTGATCCAGGCAGCCCAACGCCTGTTGTTTATTCCCGATTTGCTGCATTACTTTCTCAGCGGCAAGATGATCAACGAGGCCACGATCGCTTCGACCAGCCAGCTGATCGATATTCGTACTGGAAGTTGGTCGCACCGGTTGCTGGACGCTTGCGGCGTGCCGCCGGAATTGTTCGACGAGACCGTGCCGCCAGGATCGGTGATTGGCAACATCACCAAACGTGTGGCCGGCGAATCCGGACTGGGTCGCCACGTGCAGGTCGTGGCACCGACATCTCACGATACAGCATCAGCGGTCGCTGCGATTCCGGCCGAGCCGGACACGGACTGGTGTTTTATCTCCAGCGGGACGTGGTCGCTGGTAGGGGCGGAACTGGATCAACCGTGCCTCAATGAGGCGGCCAAGCAGGCCATGTTCACCAACGAAACCGGAGTGGGCAACACGATTCGTTTCCTCAAAAACATTGCCGGTTTGTGGCTGGTCCAGCAATGCCGTCGCGCATTTGCCAGCCGTGGCCAGTCCTACAGCTACGACGACCTGACCGAACTGGCTCGACTGGCCGAGCCGTTTCGTACGCTGATTGATCCCGATCACGAACCGTTTGCCGCCCCCGGCAGAATGCTGAAAAAGATCGATCAGTTCGCGATCGACACAGGCCAGCTCGTTCCCGAGACGCCCGGCGATTACCTGCGTTGTTGTCTGGAAAGCCTCGCACTGGCCTACCGGAAGACGATTCACAAACTGCAATCAGTGCTCGATCGCCGGTTTGAAGTCATCCATGTTGTGGGTGGCGGCGGCCGCAACGAGTTGTTGAATCAAATGACCGCCGTTGCGACTGGCCTGCCCGTCATCGTCGGACCAATCGAGGCCACGGCCATCGGTAAAGCGCTGGTTCAGGCTCTGGGCGTCGGTGTGCTGGACGACATGCAGCAGGTCCGCCGCCTGATCGGCAAGGTGATCGAACCGCAACGCTTTGAACCCGCTGATTCCAGCGACTGGGCGGACGCGACCGCTCGCTTTGCAGGACTGGGGGTCAGTCAGGCAAGACCCTCGCCCTAGTCGGCTTTTTGCAGCTTCATGTAATCGAACAGGCGGCCTTCCAGGTCAAAGGCCTTGAACTCCAGCGTGCGACCATTGATCGAGGCCATGCAGTAATGATGGCCGCGACGCACATTGTTCTGGAAAAACGGTCGATAGGGCCCCGGTGTTTCCAGGCCGCCACCACCGCCGCCGGTGATCATATAGATCGTACCCTTGGGAAAGGTTGTCGCTTCGTTGCGGAGCACGGGCCAGGTCCTCTCATACGAATGGATATGTCCGTTCCACACAATGTCCACATCGTGCCGGTCGTACAGTTCGGTCAATACACGAACACGCATATCGCCGCGGGTCGACACATTCGTATTCCACAAGTTCCCGTAATCGTTTTCGTCGGATGAGTAGACGGGATGATGGTGCACGACGAATTTCCATGTGGCGGTGCTCGCGCCCAGCGCCTCATCCAGCCACCGGTACTGTTCGCTGGCCGGGTCCACATTCCGGTTTGAATCGATCATGAAGAAGTGCGCGTTGCCGTAGCGGAAATCGTAGTAGTATTCCGGGTCCGGCAACTGAAAGTAGTCGTAATAGTTGCGGGCATCGATTTCGTGATTGCCCAGTACCGGATAGATCGGAACGCGGCCAATTAACGGATGCATGGAGGGAAAGAACTGTTCGGTCCAGTGCATGTCATCAGTGCCGGTACTGACGAGATCGCCGGGGTGAATCAGAAAACCGGGACGCTGGCCCCATGCCAGCTCGGCAACCTGGCCAGCCACCTGCGGATTGCCCTGGGTATCACTGATGATGGCAAACGCAATGGGCGTATCGGCCGCCGGCGCGGTTTGGAATGTCAGGACCTCGCCAGCCAGTTTGTCGCCGGAACTGTCGACCGATTCCACCCGATAAAAGTACTGGGTATCGGGTTGCAGATCTTCCAGTGTGACATGATGGATCATCTTGCCACCCTGACCCGTGGCTGCCTGCGTCACATCGGCCGTTTCGCCGTAACGAACGACACTGGTCGACGGCCGGGTCGTCTGCCAGCCGGCGATAATGGAATGCTCCGTCGCCATTTGCAGAAACGGCGGCACCACAAACTCGAACTTTTCGCTGGCCACATCGCTGGCCGGCCGTTGCGTCAAAGCGCGGTGGTGCGCGTGCTGTTCCTCAACCCACGCCGCGCGGGCGGCCATGTCGTAAATCGCCACGTCCCGAATGCGTCCCTTGTGCGGGAAGAACTCGTCGTCGTCGTGGTACGCGCCGATGACGAAAGGAGCACTGGACGGATACAGAACTTCGCCGCTTTGCGCTTCCGACTCGGCATCCAGCCGTCCATTCACATACAACTGCATCCTCGTCCCGTCGTACACGGCGACGACGTCATAGAATTTTCCCGTCTCGTAGTCGGTGGAGCCCTTCAGATAGGTCATCAAGCCATCGCCATCGTCAGCACCGGTCGTCGACAGGCCGAGATAGAAGTTGCGCTGGTCATAGCCCAGCACCCAGCCCTTTTCCAATCCGCCGTTGTCCTGCAATACGCAAATGATGGATCCCCAGGTGCGACGCTGGTTGACCGAAACGCGGGCCGCAATCGTGAAATCCCGTAACGGCAACGAGGCGCGCACGTCGGCGTGGTTCTCGGCGATAAGAATTTCGGAGTCATTGCCGTTCAGCAAAATTCCCGGTTCACCATCCCTGATCTCATAATCGCCGACAACGGTACCACTGTTGCCCAGTCGTGCCGACACCGTTCCATCATTCACGGTAGCTGAATTGAAGATCCAGTGCCAAACAGGATCGGGGCCTTCGTGTCGCGAGGCGGCCGTCGCTACCAGGCAACCGGCACCAGACAAAACCAGAATTGACCACAACCAGGAGAACTTCATTGCCACAATCCTGTGAAGAAACGGTGGAGCTAATCATTGATTGTAATCCGCCTGAGCCGTCGACAAAACTTGGCCACTCGCGCAAAAAAAAACGGCCGGGATTTCCCGACCGTTTGTTTTGGTTTTGACTGGATGGGCCTAGCCACCAAGCCGTGTCATGTCGAATCCGATTTGCGACTGCTGGCCATTGCCATCGGTGATGACGTTCAAGTCCATGCGACCGTCGGAACCATTCAACAACTGCGGCATCGATTCCTCTTCCAGCAGTTGCATCCCGTTGGCACCGGTGATGATCATGCCGGGCTGCAGACCTGCACCCGCGGCCGGCGAACCGGGATAGACCTGGTGAATGCCGTAGCCAACACCGGGAATGTGGATGCAGCTGATTCCGACGTTCCAGCGATAATCGTGGCAGGTGTAGTACTGCCAGTCATAGCTGGCGCAGAACGACGGATCGAAGTAGTAATCGTTTCCGCAGTAATCCCACCACCACTGACAATGGTTGTCGAAGTAACGGCACCGGCGATCGTAATCCCAGTGCAAGTGACGGCGACCACGAATTTGGCGGCAGCGATTACGACGCCAGCGGCAATCGTGCAAGTCGTGGCTGCGGTAGTAATCGCAGAGGTGTCCGTACCAGTCGTGATGCACGTGGGGTGCACAGCGACGACGCGGCACGGTACGACAATGGCCGGTCTGCGGGTTACAAACGCGAACACGCGGGCCGGTATGGCAGTGTTGCTGCGTGTGGCAATCGCGTCGCCGACGCGTATGGCAATGGCCACCACCACCGCCGCCGCCGCGATGACATCGAACTTGTCGGCCGCCACCGCCGCCGCGACAGCGCTTCTTTTGGGCATCGGCGGTGTTTTCCATGGCGATTCCGGCGACCATGGCGAGACACATGACCAATGCTCCACATCGGATTTTCTGAGAAAGGCTTTTCAACGATTCATTCCTGGTTCAAGTTGTTGGTTGAGGGGTCAAAATCGACAACTTCAAGAGCGGAATCGGACCCGGCGTGTTACGAAAAAGTCAGGAACGTTAAAAAATGCCCGGAAATCAGGGGTTTGCGTTGCTGAAACGCACTGCCGTTGGTGGCGGCAGCGACCAGTTCGCCCCCGCACCGGGCCCGCCCCGTCAGGCACGCGCCGCAAGGCTACAATGGGGCTATGGATACGACCTCGGCCAGCCTGCTCGTTCGCCTGCAATCTTCGGTAGCTGACACCATGGCATGGAACCGCTTCGTCGAGTTGTACACGCCGCTCATTTACTACTGGGGTCGCAAGGCAGGACTGCAACCGGATGATGCCGCCGATCTGGTGCAGGACGTGCTGACCACGTTGGTCCGCAAGTTGCCGGAATTCCGGCATGACCCGTCGCACAGCTTTCGCGGCTGGTTGCGCACCGTCACGCTGAACAAATATCGCGAGCAGCGGCGACGCAAGTCCATCCCGGTGGCCAGCGTCGGCACGTCCGAGATGGTTAACATCGCCGATTCCGGCCGCGATTTCTGGACCGATAATTACGCCCCCCAGCTGGTGGCCCGTGCAGTCGAATTGGCACGCCCGCTGTTTGAAGAGGCAACGTGGCAGGCTCTGAGCGAGTACATCAAGTCTGATTGCCCGGCGGCGGTGGCAGCCGGGAAATACGGCGTCAGTGTCTGGACGGTCTACTCGGCCAAATCCCGCTTGCTGGCCCATCTCCGCGAAGAGCTGGAAGGCCTGCTGGACTGACTCGGCATGATAGTCGACGATCGCTCCGCGATCGTTTGAGGAGCTAGTCGATCGCGGAGCGATCGCCGACCAAAGGCGGCGGCTGGAAGCCACCGCTACGTGATTGATCGAAAATTTTTTCTGTTTTCGATACAAACCGGCCCGCCAAGGCGCATAGTCTCCCTTGAGCACCCTGTATTTTGAGGAGAGAGCTGGAATGAGTGTCCCGACACCCGATTGCCCCGAGAAGAACACGCTCGTGGATTTCCTGCTGGGGAAGCTCCCGGAATCGGACATCCAGGTCATCGAAGACCATTTGTCGCATTGTCTGCCATGCGGCGATACCGTGCGCTTTCTGGATTCCGGGGACACGCTGGATGAACTCGCTCGCCAGGTCATGCTGGAAGCACCAGCTGCGGGGCCGGAACAGAGCCGGGTGGACGAGTTGATTCAGCAAATTCAATCGTCTGGCCATGATCCCAAACGATTGACCGGGGATGTGGTTGACCGCTCGGCGGAAGTCACGATGTTGTTGACGCCATCCAGCAATCCCGATCATCTCGGTCGAATTGCGCAATACGAGGTGGTCGAGCTGTTGGGTGCTGGCGGAACGGGTGTCGTATACAAGGCAGTCGATACCCAGTTGCAACGTGTCGTGGCACTGAAGATTTTGCGACCGTCGCTGGGACGCACTGCCCGTGAACGGTTTTTGGCCGAAGCCCGGGCGGCGGCTGCCATCGATCACGAACAGGTCATGACGATTTATCACGTGGGCGAGGAGGAACCTCTGGCCTGGATCGCCATGCAATGGCTGCCGGGTGAAACACTGGAACAACGGCTGCGCCGTGAACCGGTTCAGGACGACGAAGTCATCGCTTCGGTCTGCCGACAAATGGCGCAAGGCCTGGCGGCGGCACACAGCCAAGGACTGATTCACCGCGATATCAAGCCGGCCAACATCTGGATCGAATCGGGCACGGGCCGCGTCAAGATTCTCGATTTCGGACTGGCCCGCGTCGCCGATGATGATCCCCAATTCACTGACACCGGCATGATCGCCGGCACGCCGACCTATATGTCGCCCGAGCAGACTCGTGGCGCACCGGTCGATCACCGCTCGGACCTGTTCAGTCTGGGTTGCGTGTTGCACCGCATGGCCACCGGACACTTGCCGTTTCAGGCGGACAACGTGTTGGCGACTTTGCAGTGCATTCAGCGATTCCAACCTCCTCACGCTTCGGAACTAAACCCGGCTGTTTCCCGGCCTCTGGGCGATCTCACAAGTTGCTTGTTGGAAAAGCAACCGGAATTGCGACCTCAATCGGCCGAGGATGTGTTGCACGCCCTGGATAATAAGCCGTCGGCCTGGCGATTCCGGGTACCAGAACCGGTCGTGCCGGAAAAGCCTCGTCCGGCCACTTCAGGAGCCGGCCGGCGGATTGGTTGGCGTGGCTGGACGATCGCTGCCGCGCTCGTTGCGCTGTTTGCCTGGGGAGCCTGGAATTTCGGACCGCAAATCATCCGCATTGCCACTGGCAAAGGCTTGCTGATCATCGAATCGGATGATCCGGATGTAAAAATCGAAATCCTGCGTAACGGTGAACGGGTTCTGGTCACCGATACGGTAACCGATCAAACACTCGAGTTTCACGAAGGCGTCTATCAGTTTCGCGTTCAGGGCGACGACGAGAGTGCCATCGAAATCGTGCCCGAGAGTCTGGTATTGTCGCGTGGCGGCAAGCAGATTGTGCGGGTGACGATGCGCGACCTGAATCCCGATGCAACCGATATCGCGATGGAGGAATTTGTTCCGCCAACCGAGATGCCGCAGGATCTAGACGTCCAGCCGGTATACAACGGCAAGACGCTCGATGAATGGGCGGCGATCGCCAATCGCGAGCGAAGCTTCGAACAACTGCGACCGGTTTGTTCGGCGTTGGCCGGCCTGGCGGCCGAAAGTGATCCGCAGATTGTGCTGGGCGCATTGATGCCGATGTTGCGCCGATTTTCGTGGGAGAATCGCTGGCCGTATCTGGATCCGTTCGTAAAGGCACTCGACCAATTGCCCGAAAGCGATGCGATTCAGGCGCTTGCCAACGAAATCGAATCCGGAAACTCCAACAGTCGCGGGGCCTTGCTATTCATGGTTACGTTGACGTTCGGACGGCCAGACAATTTTGCTAACCAACCGGACGGTGGAGGATATTGGGGCAGCCTGCGAAACAAACTGGTTGAACCCGAAAACTTTTTGGTGATTCGCAGGGCCCTGGAAGCGCCCGGCGGCGGCGACGCCTCTGAACGCGAGTGGACTGCCAATTTCCTGTTCGAGCTGTACCGCAACACCACCGATTATCAGGAACCGGAGGCTCGCGATCAGCTGCGGGATATGGTGGTACGCAATCTGGGCCACCTTCAGGGCGAACAACTAATAACAGCCGCCCGGAATCTGGCAGCCGAAATGCCGCCTCCGCCTGGACTCGCCGAGTCCCTGGTGACTACTCTCAAGGACGCGCAGAGCATCAACACCAGAAACAGACTGATCGGATGCATCGCCCAGTTGAAATCCGACGGTGCTCCGGCGGTCGATTATTTTATTGATCGACTGGAATCTCGCGAAACGACTGCCAGC
>CAMYKF010000540.1 GCA_947258905.1 uncultured Pirellulaceae bacterium
AAGACGATCATTGATGATTCGTTCATGCCAGTCCGGTGATACTAACTTTTTTGAATCGGTCGAAAGTTTGCTCCAGATCAGATCCATTGCCTGAAGCATCTCATCGTGATTCATACCGGAAATCATGGATTCAATATTCATGTTGGCCTCCGAGTTCATTTTACGTACCGCCAACCATTTTTTGAAGCGAATTGTTCGTGTGAACATTGAATTTCTTAGTCGCATAAAGAATCCATGAAAGTCCGGAGTTTGGGGCGGAGTCGTTTGTATTTGTAAACTGGTGACCAGCCCGTGGTCGTGTTAGTGCACGCCACAAAGTTCCATCCCCAAACTCACGGAGTAAAGACATGAACATCATCGCAATTGATCTTGGCAAGTTCAACTCAATGGTTTGTTTTTTTGACAGCGAAACGAATGAGTACCGGTTTCAGCTGATCCGCACCGAGCGTGGCTACTTGAAGACACTCCTGACGCAACACTCGTCGGACCTTGTCGTCATGGAGGCCTGCACAGCCAGCGGCTGGGTCAGCGATTTGTGCGATGAACTGGAGCTCGAGCGGCTGGTCTGCAGCACTCACGAGGAAGCCTGGCGGTGGAGAAGCGTCAAACGCAAGACCGACAAGGACGATGCCTTGAAGCTGGCCCGTCTGGCAGCCATGGATCAGCTCAAGGCCACGCACGTCCCCTCGCCCGCCATGCGTGAGTATCGGGGCCTGATCAAGTACCGCAAGAAGCTGGTCGGTACCGACAACCGCTTGAAGAATTCGATCCGGGCCATCTTCAACCGTCGCGGCATCGCCATCAGCCGGGGCGAGCGAACGTGGCACACCGGTCGTGTGGAACTCGACGAATACCGCAAGCCGCTGGCCGAATGTTCGATGAGCGACTTGTGGCGTGGCCAACTCGATCAACAACTGACGCAGCTGGATCAGACACAGGAACTGCTGAAGATCGTGGAAAAGAAACTCGACGGCATCGCCAAAGCTGACCGGCGGGTCCAGCGGGTGATGCAGATCCCTGGCGTCGGTCGCGTCACGGCCGAAGCCATCGTGACGTCGATCGATGACGCCCGCCGATTCCAAAGCGGCCGACAAGTCTCGGCCTACGCCGGTCTGGTGCCGCGTCAGTATCAGTCGGGCGAGACCGATCGCCGCGGCCGCATCACCAAACGCGGATCGCGTCTGTTACGGACACTGCTGGTCGAGTGCGCTTGGTGCAGTCTGAAATACAACCCGTGGGCGCGACTGACCTACGAGCGGATTCACGGCGGCCGGCGGGTACGGCGAAAGAAGGCGGCCGTGGCGCTGGCCCGGCGGATCCTGGTCGTTGCCTGGGCCATGCTGCGTGACGGCAGCGACTACGATCCAAAAAAACTGTCGCTGGAACCGGCGGCGTAAGCACTCTGCAGCAACTCAATTCAACCAACTCACTGATTCATTCAAACGAAGACCAGAAACCACAAGCCACGTATCGGCGTATCCTCGGCGAGGTCCCTCGAAGACAAAACCAACTTCGAAACCTGTCATAACGAATGCGAGCGTGGCACTTTACAACGCGATTGAAAACCGCATGGAATACTGAGACCGGCACGGGAACTGCAAAGCCGGACACCTCGAATAGTCGTATCTGTCCAATCGTTCGAATGAACTCACGACCAAAGAAAGAAAAATCTATCGATCAACAAAACAACCTTGCCAAACTACCGGACTTCATAGTCGTCAAGGATAACCGAGCCGCCAAGACGGTTCGAACCATGGGTCGGTCATATGAATTATAGACGAACGTGAACGGCTTCGGTTCATCCTTTTGTTATGCCGGATTGTTTTGTATTTGTTTGCGATGCCACAAACCAAATTTTCAGCGCCAACACCGTTACGATTAAACCAGCAAGTAAAAATGGAATTAACACGAAAAGACCAGTTGAACTTTGTGGCCAACCGGCAGCCGCATAATGTCCCAGAGAAAACATTCCGACAATGTCCCACACACTCGCAACACCAATGATAACCCATCCCTTGAACCGATTCTCCTGATACGTCCAATTCTGCAAATGAACTGGCGCAAGTTCCTCTTCTTCCTCGTAAGCATCAAAATCCGTTGTCGTCACTGGTTTCCCGGAAGCATGCCAAATGATGGAAGACACCAATATCCCTCCGGCCGTTGACACCCAAATCAAGATGTACGGTACGCAAGACAACGCAACACCTGGACCAGCATTCAGTTGCTGAATCGCTAGGTAGAATCCGAAAAACACAATCAACAGTGAGCCTGCGACCGTCGAATAAAATGCCAGGGATAATGGAGAAACACTGCGCAACTTTGCTGGAATCAGTCGTTGAATTTCCCAACGTTCTCCAGATGTGGATTTCATCGTCAGATGCATGTGCAGAATTGCGAATTTCCCACTTGGCTTAAACGACCCCAGCGGCATAACGTGCAGGATGACCGAGCCGACCAACACGGCTCGAAGTGAAAGTGGTATTCCAGAATTATAGTGACCGTTGACGGC
>CAMYKF010000541.1:0-2508 GCA_947258905.1 uncultured Pirellulaceae bacterium
TGAGAGTGGCCCTCCCCGCCATCCCGTCAGGTCGGGATTGGCGACCCTCCCGGCGGGAGGGTCACGAGAATTTGCCACTAAATTCCCCGAAGAGCCCCCGTTGGGAGGGTCGGACGCGAAGCGGCCGGGGAGGGTCAACGTTCGTCGATTGTCCGGCAACAAAACGGACGCAATGCCCTCCCCGAGCCTGCGGCTCGACCCTCCCAAAGGGAGGGTGGCTTAAACTGGGTCGACTTTTGTTTTCATGGAACACCAATTGTCGTCTGTTGCACTAGTCCCGGGGCGTCCCAAATAGCTGATCAACTTCCTTGCGCAGGGCGGTGATGATTTCGTCGTCCTGCCACAGCTTCGATTGACTTTTGGCGTCGAATTGCTGGCGGATTTGATACGCCATTTCCTGCTGACCGATCAACTGGTGCGACATCGCCAGATAGCCCTCGATATTCGGACGCACGTCGGGTTCGCCGTACTCGATGGGTTCCAGACGAGCAGCTTCGGACAACGAATTGACCGCTTCGGCAAAACGCCCCAGTCGATACAGGGCCATACCCCGATTGGTCCATGAGTGGAATGACGGAAAGTACTGGCAACATTTCTCGGCATTCAGCAATTCCCGCTCGTAGTCTTTGCGTGTTGCTGTGCCGGAGTTCAGCATCACCGTGCCGTCGGTGGACAGTTCGATAGCGTCCTGCGGCAAAAAGGGATCGGCATCGGCCGCGAATTCGTCGGCGGTACGAATCGTGACCCAACCATCCGCATTTCCGGAGACCAGTTTGGCACCGTCGTGCGAAAACGAAACATGCACGATGGCCGAGTCATCGCGGTCTCGCAGCACGAACATCTCGATGCCCGATTCGACGTCCCAGATCTTGATGGTCCGGTCGTCGCTGGCACTTACCACACGAGTTCCGTCGCGCGTAAATGCCAGGCCTGCGATCTGATTCTTGTGTGCCGGAATCAACATCCGTTGCACACGATTTTCCACATCCCAAAGAATGATTTCGCCATCGTAGCTGCTACTGGCGATCAGGCTGCCATCGGGCGAAAAGATGGCTCGCCATACCGCATTGGTGTGACCTTCAAAGGTGTGCAGCAATTCGTACGACTCGGCATCCCACAATTTGACCGTCTTGTCGTCACTGGCCGTTACCAGCATCCGGCCATCGTGGGAAAAACGGGCCGAAGCCAGTTCGCTTTCGTGACCATCCAGTTGTCTGATCAGCGACCAGTCTTCGGTGTTCCAGATTTTGACGGTTTTGTCCGAACTGCCGGTCGCCATTTGTTGACCGTCCGGAGAAAAACCGACATCCCAAATGAAGTCATCATGTGCCGGTACCGTCGTCAGCAACCTGCCGTCGGCAGAGTCGTAAACATGGAAACTGGCATCGGCACTGCCAGCGACAAAGAAGGCTGCGGCAGGTGAATGGGCGATGCTGAGGATCGCCTGATCATGCTTGATGTGGTTTCCGCGAATCCGGCCCTGCGGCACGTCGATGATCGAAATCAAGCCGTCTTCGCTGCCGCTGACCAGAGTGTTACCATCGGCCGAAAAATCAGCGGCCCAAACCACATCCTGGTGTCCCCGCAGAATCAACGTGCCTGCCTTGTTGGCCGAATTCCAGACGCGGATCGTTTTGTCATTCGACGCGGTCAGCACCTCGCTTCCGTCGACATTGAAACAAACATCGTTGAGCGTATCGAAATGGCCCTGGCAAGCCAGCAGTTCATGGCCCTCCAGGTTCCAGATGCGCGCTGTGCGATCGGTCGAAGCCGATACGATGTGATCGCCATCGGGCGAGAACTCGACGCCGTTGACGCTGTCGTTATGTCCGACAAAAGTGCGAATCAGATTGCCGCTGGCAACATCCCACAAGCGCACGGTTTTGTCCTGACTGCCACTGACCAATGTGGCGGCATCCGGTGACAAGTCGAGATCGGTGACCGCCTGCGTGTGTTTGGCCAGGATCTGCGCACCCCAATCATCTGCTTCACGGGTCCAAATTCTGATGGTGTTGTCCAGACTGCCACTGACAATCGTATTACCGTCGGGACTACAGTCGAGCGAGGAAATTTCCCGGTCATGCCCGGTCAATTCCGACTGGATGGTTCCGTCGGCCAACGACAGGACGCGAATGACCGGCGAACCAGGGTTGCGAAATTTTCGAGTGCTACCTTCATGGAAGCTGTCGCGGTGGGAATCACCGACCAGCAATGTCTGACCATCCTGGCAAAAAACCAGACTGGTGATGTCACGGGGCCAGGGTCCCAGTGTGTTTTTCAACTGGCCGGAATCAACATCCCAGATGGAAATCCGGTTCAAGTTGTCGGCACAGGCCAGCAACGAAGAGTCCGGCGAGAAACGCACCTGTGTGGGCCATTCGTCAAGCTCCCACGTGTATTTCAGTTCCCCGGACCGGGCATCCCACAGCTTCACGGTATTGTCCTGGGCCGCCGAAGCAATCCACCGTCCATCTGGCGACGCGTCGATCGACATGACTCGCCGCGCGT
>CAMYKF010000541.1:2513-4725 GCA_947258905.1 uncultured Pirellulaceae bacterium
GCCGTACATAACCTGATCACTGGCATTGAGTTCCGTTCTCAAAAACCGGCTTTCCCATTTTGGGCCGGTGTTGCCCAGCGACTTGAGCATTTGCCAGGCGGATTCCACATTCCCCAATTGCCAATCGCTCCACGCCGATTTGATGCGAATCGCATACAGTTGCGCTTCGGCAGTCATTTGCAACTTGCGTCGCCGCTCTTCGGACTTGCGGGCCTCACTTTCGGCGATGCGTGCATTGCGGGCTTCCTCAGCGGCTTCCTCGCGTTCGCTTAACGCCCAGAAAAATCCGCTACTGGTACCAATGATTCCGGCCAGCAACAGCAAGGTAGAAATGATCAGTGACGCGACCAGACCGCGATTGCGTTTGACGAACTTCTGAATGCGGTAAGTGGTTGATGGCGGACGCGCCCGCACCGCTTCGTCGTTCAGATAACGTTCGATGTCGAGGGCCACGGCATTGGCGGTTTCGTAACGACGCTCCCGATCCTTGTCGAGTGCCTTCATAACGATCCAGTCCAGGTCGCCGCCAACCTCCTGGGCCAGTTTGTCGGGAGTCGTCTGACGCTGCTCGGCCAGTTTTTTTGGATCCTCGGCATCGGCCAGGCGAACACTGGGCCGAGGCGGCTCCTGGTGCCGAATCAATTCCAGCACCTGCACCAATGACTGGCTGCTGAGGGTGTCGTTGGGCAGGGGAGTGGTACCGGTCAACAACTTGTAGATCATCACGCCCAGTGCATAAATGTCGGTGCGTGTATCCACATCAATCGCGTCGGTCGCCGCTTGTTCCGGACTCATGTACTGCAAAGTCCCCACGACCTTGCCATACTCGGTGAACATTGTCTTGTCGGTCAGCTTGGTTTGCGATGATTTGGCGAGCCCAAAATCAATCACCTTGGGCATCGGTTTGCCGTCGGAATGGGCGACCAGCACATTGGAGTGCTTGAGATCGCGGTGGATAATCCCCTTTTGATGGGCGTGTTGAATCGCGCGACAAACCGGCAACATCAATTCCAGTCGCTCGCGAACCGTCAGTTTTTTGCGATCGCAATAACGGTTCAGCGTAATGCCCTTGACCAGCTCCATCACCAGCCAGGGATGTCCGGCATCGGTGGTACCCGCGTCCAGAATCCTGGCAATGTTCTGGTGATTCATCATGGCGATCGCTTGACGCTCTGCTTCAAACCGGGCGATCGATTTGCGTGAACCCAGGTCGGCCCTGATCACCTTCAGGGCCACTCGTCGCTTGACTGGCTCCTGTTGTTCGGCCATCCACACCGAGCCCATGCCACCAGTGCCGATTTGTTGCAACAACTTGTACGGCCCGATGAATTCCGAAGCCATTTCCAGCGGTGAAACACCAAAGCCTTCATCGTGCTCAGTTCGACGCGTACCAGCGTGTCCCGAATCCGATGATGGTACGAGGACAGTTTCGTCGCCGTCCAGACTTGTATCGGCAGCCTGATGTTCAAACGATTCGTGCAGGTCCCGCCAGGCTATCCCCACAGCCATTGCACCCAGTTGCATATAGTCATTGGCCTGGGGCCGCTCGCCCGATTGCTGGCGAAATTCGATGTCGATCGGGATGAGCAATTCCAACAGCTGCTCTTGCTCTTCGGGTCCGGCCTGAGCGAGAAACTGGGCGATCCAGGGACGCTCGTCAGCCGACCAGTCAGATCGGAATTGGTCGACGATGGATTGGACCGGGTCAGACGTGGACATGGAGCTCCGCTGGCGATCATCGCGCCCGGGCTGGGTGGCAGGATTTTCCTCTATCTTTAATTCCTTTCCCCAGTCTAACAGGTGGGTTGCAGGAATTCGAATCCGCGTCGTTTCCCAATCTGCCAAGAACAGGGAGTGCCGGTAGAGTTGACACGATCAGATCAGCCCGCACCCCAGCGCTCGACAATGGCTTGGGGGATATCGCCGCTGTCGTCGTGTTTCAGATAGACCAATACGTCTCGATTGGCCTGACGTTGTTCGTCAAACCAGCGGTTCCATGCATCCAGTTCGTCGCTGGAGTAAGCGGTGCGTCGCAGTCGCGCGTACACGAAGTCAGCCGTGACGCAATGTTCAGGAGATTCATCTTCGGCGTCGCCCGAAACCCAGGCGATATTCCGATCACGCAATCTCTGCAGCACGGAATCGTCGCGCCAGCTGTCGTGACGGAACTCGACGGCGTAACGGGGTCCTTCGGGCAGGGTGGCCAGCAGCA
>CAMYKF010000542.1:0-11745 GCA_947258905.1 uncultured Pirellulaceae bacterium
AATATGGTGGCGACCAGACTGGGCCAGTTCAGGTTGGCAATGCCCGTGATGGCGTGGCCCGAGGTGCAGCCACCGGCGTAGCGTGTACCGAAACCGATCAGCATGCCGCCGGCCAGCAATCGCACCGCGCCACTGATCGAATGATAGGCTTCCGGCAAAAACTCGATGCGTTCGGCAGACAACCAGAAGTTGGCGACGAAACCACCCGCCGCAATACCCACGACAAATACCAGCGTCCACATGCCAGCGCGCCAGTCGTATTCCATCAGGTACTCCGGGCCACCGCCGCCCGAGACGCAGATGGCTCCAATCTGTTGAAGACTGGTGGAGATGCCAAAGGCCTTGCCACCCAGTATGTAAAGCAGCGGGACGACCAGCCCAACCAGGATGCCCGACAGCCACCAGGGCCAGGGTTGCATAATGAATTCGTACATGACTTGTTATCCTGAAAAGTGCAAGACAAGTTGTTTAATTTTCTGGTTGCCAAAAAAGAAAGAAGAAAGAAAATGCACGGATCAACGCAGAGCTACGGGCGACCCTGGACTTGCCCTGGTCCCCCCGAACGCGGGCAAGCTGCGCCGCCCGTGAAGCCCTGCTGTGAAGACCGCACCGCTATCCGGCCGAGACCGGTTCCGTTTGTTCGCTAATGACGGGCAAGCCGTCTTTTGCCCAGGCCACGATCCCGCCGTCCAGGTTAAGCACCTTGGTGGCGCCCGCAGCCTGCGCAATACTGGCTGCAATCACCGACCGTCCGCCCGTGCGACATTGCATGACAAACGTCTTGTCCGCGTTGAACAGATCACGATGCTGCGGCAACGTGCCCAGAAAATGATGTTTGGCTTGGGGAATGTGGGACTCGTGCCATTCAGCCATCCCCCGCACGTCGTACAACTCGACTTCCCCGGACTGGATTTTGTCAGCCAGTTCGGCCGGCGTTGCCTGAACGATGGAGGCGGTATTCAAACCGGCTTCGGCCACATCCTCGGCGTCAAAATAACCGCCAATTTTGTCGATGCCGATTTTGCGCATGATGCGCACCACTTCCGGCAAATCGTGCTGGCTGGCAATCAGAAACACCGGCTGGTCGTAATCGATCAGCGAGCCGCCCCACATGGCCATGTACTTGGGCTGGATGTTGATCGTACCGGGGACATGGGCATTGGCGAATTTTCGGGTCACGGCCGTGTCGACCACCATGGCTGCCTGCTGGATTGTTTGAAGCAGCTGATCCGTATCCAGTTGCGGAGGCAGGCCGGCGTCGCCCAGCAGATCCGGACCTTCCTTGTTCACGCGTTTCATCAACGCAAAGTATTTGGGAGGCTCCGGCTGTTCGGCGAGAATGTAGTCCACAAAGGCCTGTTCGTCGGTGAACTGCAGTGACGGGTTGTACATCTTTTCGTACCCCACGGTGCTGGAAGGAATGGAACCCAGGCCCTTGCCACAGGCACTTCCTGCACCGTGCGCCGGCCAGACTTGCAGATAATCCGGAAGCTGCTTGAAGCGTTCGGCGGAATGGTACAGGTCGTGGGCGCCCGGCTCGGCCGTGTTGGCGATACCCGCGGCTTCTTCCAGTAAATCAGGACGGCCGATCGATCCGACAAAGACAAAGTCGCCGGTGAAAATTCCCATCGGCTTGTCAGCTCCGCCGCCCTTGTCGGTCAACATAAAGGAAATGCTCTCGGGCGTGTGGCCGGGCGTATGCAGCACTTTGAATTCGACCTTGCCCGCGCGGAACGTGTCACCTTCCTTGAGCAACTGGTGCGGATACTGGCTGGCGTATTCGTATTTCCATTCGGCCGGACCTTCGTCAGATACGTACAGGGTCGCCCCGGTGCGGTCGGCCAGTTCGCGAGCTCCGGAAACGTAATCGGCATGGATGTGCGTCTCGGCGATGCCGACGATCTTCATGCCTTCCTTGTGGGCGGCGTCGAGATATTGCTGAATATCGCGGCCCGGATCGACGATGATCGCCTCGCCGGTCTTCTGACAGCCAACCATGTAGGAAGCGTGTGCCAGTCGAGGATCGTAGAAATACTTGAGCAACATGTTCGTGTCCTTTCGCAAGGCTGTTACGGAGAGCGTTTAAAATATCTAGATATCGGAACGTTTCTATATTTATGGCTAAAAAAATTTTACTGCCCAAAGCGGGCTTCGACGCAACTCATGATATTGGCCAGATGCGGTTCGGCAATCTGGTAGAAAACAGTGCGTCCTTCCTTTTCGCTTTTCAAAAATCCGCAGCGTTGCATCAGTCGCAGGTGATCGGAAGTCTGCGGCTGGCTGATGCCACACTGCTCCGCCAGTTCATTGACCGTAAACTTCTGATCGGTCAGCAGTAATTGTACGATTTTCAGTCGATGCGGGTGAGCCAGTGTGCGGAGGCATTCGGCCGCTTCATTCAGGGCCTCGTTGTCGAGCGACTTGCCGTGTTTTCGGGTGCGGGTGGCCAAGGTTTCGTCTCAAGGTTTGCGGGTGATCGGACAACGCTGCCCCTCCAGCAGAATATATCGTAATATTTCGATATGTCAATGAGTCTTTTTTGGCGAAAACCCGGTTTTCTCACAAATTCTCACACTGCCGAACGCAAACGACCCTCCAAAGCCCCGCAGGTATTAATCAGTTCGCGGGCCAGGATGGCTGTCATGTCGTCGGTGGAAATCAGGCCTACCAGGTGTTCGTGCTCGTCGACCACGGGCAGTCGTTTGACTTTGGCGTCGCGAAACTTCCGCGCCGCATCGAACATGCTGGCTGTTTGTGCAATTGTGTGCACTTCCCGGCTCATGACTTCGCCCACATAGGATTCAGGAGTAGCGGCGCCCAAGGTCACACCCAATGCCACATCGCGATCGGTAATGATGCCCATGACCTTCTGATCATCGGTAATCACGACGGAACCCACGTTTTGGCGGTGCATGATTTCCACAGCGTCCTTGATGCGATCGTTGATGGTCAGCGTGAAGACTTCGTCCGAGTCACGCAGCAGTTCTTTGAGAATCATGATTGGTTCCCTGTGGCAGTGAAAAACAAACAAGTAACTGGTCGAGAATAAAAAGTTCGCAAACGACGTGCCACTTGTGGCAGCAGGATGCCAACTGGCCAAAAACGCTTCACCCATCGCAGCTGGCCGCTCCAGCGGGCGAAATCGCACGTTGGTTGCGGGGCCAGCTTCCAGCTTGTCTTCGCAAAACCCTGATGACAGGCAAGATGCGCAAGATGCCTGCCCCGCGTGTCAAGCTTTGGGCAACAGCTTGAACAACTCGATCACGACCGTGACGCCGCCACTGATGGCCAGACACAACAGGAAATCCAGCGGTTGCAATGCGGTGGTGTGAAACACCGTTTGTAAAGGCCCCAGATATACAACGGCCACTTGCAAAACGAACGTCAGCAACACGGCAGCGGGCAACCACAGGTTTTGTGTGGGACTCGTTTTTACCAGCGGCAGGTTGCTGCGGCACGCCAGCGCGTTGCCCATTTGCGACATCGTCACCACGGTGAAGATTATGGTGCGCCAGTAATCAACGCTTTTCCCGGCCGCCAGTATCCAGCCGGCCGCCAGCGAGACGCTGCCAATCAGCAGCCCGATCAGGGCCACGTCCCGGGTCATGCGCCGATTGAATACCGGTTCGTTGGGTGGCAACGGAGGTCGCTGCATCGTGTTGCGTTCGGCCGGTTCCAGGGACAGGGCCAGTCCGGGGAATCCGTCGGTAACCAGGTTGACCCACAAAATTTGCAGCGGCATCAGGGGCAAGGGCAATCCCAGCATGATGGCGACGGTCATCACGAAGACCTCGCCGACGTTTCCGGACATGGCGTATTTGACGAACTTCAGCACGTTGTCGTAGACAATTCGTCCCTGTTCGACTGCCTGAACGATCGTGGCGAAGTTGTCGTCCAGCAACACGACTTCGGCCGCTTCCCGCGCCACATCGGTACCGCTGCGCCCCATGGCCACACCGATATGCGACTGTTTCAGCGCTGGTGCGTCATTGACTCCATCGCCGGTCATGGCAACGACGTGATCGTGTTTTTGCAATGCCTCGACGATTCGCAATTTGTGCTGAGGCGCGACGCGCGCGTATACGGCGACCTGTTCCACACATTGCTGCAACTCTGCGTCGGACATGGCAGCCAGCTGTTGCCCGCTCAATTCGGGGTGCCCGGCGCCGATCCCCATTTCGGACGCGATGCTGACGGCCGTTAATGGATGATCACCAGTAATCATCACGGGCCGGATGCCGGCCTGGCGACATTTTTTCACGGCGGCCTGTGCCTCGGGCCGTGGCGGATCCTTCAGTCCGATCAGGCCGATAAAGACCAACTCCTGTTCCAGTTGGCTAGCCGGCAGCGGATCGCCACTGGTCAGCATGCGGTAGCCAACGGCCAGCACCCGCGTTCCGCGACTGGCCATGTCGTCATGCGAGGCGTGAATGCGATCCCGCCAGCTACTTTCCATCGCCTCCACCTTGCCATCGACAAACAAATGGGTAGAGATATCCAGCAGCGCATCGACGGCTCCCTTGACGAACACGATCTGCGCAGCACCGTCCAGCGCCGCGGGGGCCTGGACGGCAGGGCCCGGTTGCACGGCATGCAACGTCGACATGCGTTTGCGATCGGATTCGAAGGGCATCTCGCTGATGCGTGGCAACCATTTGCCAAGGCGGTTTTTCAGCAAGCCGTGGTCGGCGGCGACTTCGACCAATGCGGCTTCGGTCGGTTCCCCCAGGCCCACCATCTGTTGATCGTCCCGGCACAGCGCACGCTGTTCGGGTGGCAGGTCGACGCGGCGATGCAGTGCGGCGTCGTTGCACAGACTGGCCCCGGCCAGCAGCAACCAGACGGCATCGGGCAATGCGTCCAGCTGCCGCGATTGATCGACTTGCAGCCGCGCGCCGGCAATATCGATATGCGTGGCCGTCATGCGGTTCTGTGTCAGCGTTCCCGTCTTGTCCGAGCAGATGACGGTGACCGAACCAAGCGTCTCGACGGCGGGCAGGTGTCTGATCAGCGCGTTTTGCTGGAACATACGCTGGGCGCCGATCGCCAGAGTCACCGTGGCTACGGCTGGCAGGCCTTCGGGGACGATGGCCACGGCCAGGCTGAGTGCGGTCATCAACATCAGTTCAGGCGTTTGACCGGCGGACAACCCGATCAGAAAGATCACGCCGACAACGACTGCTGCCCCCACTGCCAACCTGCGGCTCAAGCGGGCCAGCCGTCGTTGCAACGGAGTCATCGCCCTGGTTACGCCTTGCAGCGAACCGGCAATGTGACCCAGTTCGGTGTGCATGCCGGTCGTAGTGACCAGACCCGTGCCGTGACCGCGGGCCACGATGGTGCCCATAAACGCCAGGTTAGAGCGATCACCCAGCGGCAAATCGGTCCCGGCAAGGGCGGCAGTCTGCTTGTAAACGGCCACCGATTCACCCGTAAGTGCCGATTCGTCGACCGACAACTCGGCAGCTTCCACCAGGCGGCAATCGGCGGGCACAAAAAAGCCGGCTTCCAGCAGCACAAGATCGCCGGGTACCAGACTGGCTACCGGGATTTCCTCCACCTGGCCAGCCCGCCGCACACGGACCACGGGCATGACCATTTTTCCCAACGCCGCCAGGGAGCGTTCGGCCCGCCAGTCTTGCCAGAAACCAAGCAGTGCATTGATCAGGATAATGGCGGCAATGGCGGCCGCATCAATCCATTCATACAGCGCCAGCGAAATGACCATGGCGATGACCAGCAACCAGACGAGCGAGCTGGTGAATTGCTCGCCCAGAATTTGCCACGGTTTCCTGCCCGCGGAAGTTTCCAGTTGGTTGGGACCGTACCGCTTGAGCCGCTGGCCGGCGACCTCCGGCGTGAGTCCGTGTGCCGCGTCCGATTCCAGTTCAGCGAGGCTTTGAGCGGCCGTCAGCAGATGCCAATTCGATGGATAGGTCTGATTCACCGTTAGATCTGGTTGGCCGTTTTCATGCGATTGATGTCGGCCATCTGTCCAATGACCAGCAGCGTGTCGTCGGCGACAATCGCCCGCTCGGTTGTTGGATTGAACTCAATTTCACCTTCACGGCTCTTGATGCCAATTACCAACAGATTGAAATCCTCCTTGATTCCGGAATCGCCCAGCGTATGCCCAACCAGACCGTCACCCTCCCGGACCCGCAATTCATCCAGTTCCATTTCCAGATGCGAGGCTTCGGCAAACAACTCGAACAAGTCTGCCGTGGACGGTCGCGAGATCATGCGTTCCATTTGCTGGGCACCGACACGATGCGGCATAACGATTTTGTTGGCGCCGGCCTGACGCAGTTTGCGACAACTGCTTTCCAGTTCCGACTTGGCAATGATCTGGATATCGGGGCGCAGGTTGCGGGCGGTCAGGGTAATAAACACGTTGTGCGCATCGCTGGGCAAGGCGGTTACCAGCGCCTTGGCCTCGGCCAGTTTGGCTTCCTGCAACACCCGTTCGGTCGTGGCATCGCCCACGATCAGCGGCGCGTTGAATTTACCGATGACCTGGTGTTTTCCGGGATCGGTGTCCACCACCACAAAATCCAGTCCGCGATGTTGCAGCTGGGTGGCAAGATCCTGTCCGAGGCGGCCAAATCCGCAAATGATTACATGGTCTTTCATGCGAGCCAGTTCCCTGGTCATTCTTCGTCTTCCCAATACACGGTCTACTTCCCCTTGCAGTAACAACTGAATGAACCCGCCGCAAGTGTACACGGCAGAAGTCACACCCAGCAAAATCACAAAGATGGTGAATATCTGCATTTCGGCCGGCGACTGGCTGTTTTCCGAAAATCCAACCGTCGAAATCGTAATCACGACCAGCCAGACTGCCTCCAGCCAGCTGTAATCGCCCAGCAACCGAAATCCCAAGATCGATACCAGAATCACCACCACCAGCGACATCGCTCCCGTGCGAATTCGTTGTAGCGGAGTATTCATGCGACGGTGGATGGATGACGGATTACAAGCTGACGATCAACCGTATGCCGAAGCAAACGCAAAAGCCGGACCAATGTGTGTGTGTGCGCCGGGGCAAAGCAACGCGGGGTCTCATTACAAATCCACGCGCGGGCTGCTGTCCCAGGTGTCACAGGGCGTGCGATTACGCCCTGCGCCATGTGTCGCCGCTTCGACCCCGGGTCGCGGGACCGAATTCCCCCGCCCGTGTGACCGGTGATACGTGGTTTCCCGGATTGTGGCACCGGTTTTGCTTCACGGACTGACGCCCATTGTGAACCAGATCCCGCCAATTCCAAATACCTGTCTGTGACGACAGTCGGAGATGAAAATGAAACAACTCGGCGAAATACGCGTTGCAGACTATATGACGGAAAACGTGATCTCCGTTGATGATTCAGCCAAATTGACCTCCGCCATCCGCCGCATGGATGATCAGGGGCTGCAGGTCCTGCCTGTGCTCGACGAGCAAGGCAACGTCACCGGAATGCTCTCCACCGCCGATTTGATCCAGATTACCCACGAGATCCAGTCGGATTTAAGCGCGCTGAGCCATGTAAATGAGACGACCAAACAGTTTTTGATTCAGATGCTGGTCGACGCGGGCGACACAACCTATGTCCGCGACGTGATGACTTCTCCCGTAGAAACGATTCGCCCTCACGACAACCTCATAGTGGCCGCGCAAAAACTCAATCGTCGCAAATACCGCCATCTGCCCGTGGTCGATGACCAGGGCAAGCCGGTCGGTATTTTGTCGACAAGCGATTTTGTACGCGTGGTGGCCGAACTGGGCGGTTTGATTGCCGGATAGTCACTCACAGCGGGGACTCGCGTGAGGCTGATCAGTCGGCGTCTTCCAGCATGTGCACATCCTTCACCACTACCACCGGGCAGGCGGCGCCCCGCAGCACATTTTCGGCCACACTGCCCAGCAATAACCGGCCCAGGCCTGTGCGTCCATGCGAACCGATCACAATCTGGTCCGCGTGTTCCTTGGCCGCTTCGCCAAGAATCAAACCGGCCGGCGATTTGCCAACGACGACGCGGTATTCGGCTTCCACCTGATCGGGGATATCCAGGGCACGTAGCTTCTCCTCGCATTCTTCAAGAAACATCTTGTAGGTCAGGTTTAATTCCGACTCGCCGATTTGTTCCGCAAAGGGTGCCACGTGCAAGATCAAAAGACGTGTCTTAAGCGCTGCGGCCAGCTGAACAGCCACGTTCAGTGCCAAGTCGCTGAGGTTGGAAAAATCGACAGCACAGATAGTGGTTTTCATTCTGAGTACCCGGTTGGTCAAACGCGGCGTCCAGAATGCAATCGGCATGCCATTTGTGCCGAATGATCGGACATCTTGCCGGCCATGTCGGAATCGCCGATTTGCAGCGCGACGGTTCATAAACCATTACGGTCAGTCGATGCCACATATTCGAAAACCCCGCGTTTCGCTGGCCGAACAGCAGCCAAACGACTGCCCGGTGTGCGGACCCGCACGAACTGCGGCAGATTTCGCGCTCTACGAAAATTGTGGCAGTCGGAATTCTGGCACGCTACCTGCTACTAAATACAGCAACGCAGGAACTGGAGACTTTTGCCATGACGAATGCCGAACTATTGATGAAACTTCGAGAACTTCACGAAGAGCTTGCCATCATGGAAGGCGAATTGAGCCGGCTGGATGGTGTGGACGAGTCAACGATCGACGCACTTGGGCAGCTGACCACGGATGTCTCGGCTCTGGTCGACCGGGCCAATCAAATCAGTGGATCCGAACAATCGGAACCGGCTCATGAAGCGGATGTCGTTGACCGTATCCGCAAGTTTGAATCGGAACACCCGCAAGTCACGAGTTTCCTTTCCCAGCTGACCGACGTGCTGGGCAATATTGGTATCTAGCGGGCGCGCGGTGGCACGGGCGCTGTGCGAATCACGTAATCATCGTGAACGAACCCGATCCCGAGTCCGATTCCAGATGGATCGGTGATACGAACCCCTGCGGTTTAACGGCCAGCAACCCGCCAGCGATTTCCGGCATCACACTTTCAATGGTCGTGCCCAGGAAACGACTGCCCAGACTGCCCGGTGCCACGGTCGACATGACCGTCAAGCCAATCGAATGGTCGCTCACGAACGCCGGTATCAAGTCCCGGGGCAGGCCCCGTTGCATGGCGACGTTTGGATTGCCGGCATCCAGGTCGTAACGCGCCAACAACTCGTCAAACGATTTGCAATGGTTTTCCTCGACATGGGCCAGCAACTGCTCGTATGCTTCCGGCTCCATATAGCCGTACAGTGCGGCCCGGTTGAGCATTTCCCAGCAAGACAGCACGTACACACCCGCCTCGGCCGCGATTCTGATGGCATGCCGCATAATTTCGTCATTTACCTCATTGGCATCGGCGACATCCACACAGGCCAGCACGCGGGACGCATCAACGCTGTGATGCTCGTCGACCAGTAAAACGGGGCAGGGACAAAACCGCAACAGATTCATCGCCGTGGTGCCAAACAGTCCGCGACGCCGGCTGTCGACGCCCTTGCGATAACGGATCAGCAGATCGCACTTCTTTGCAATAACTTCACCCGTCAGTTGCTCGGACGAGCGGCCCCGCAGCAAGCTGGTCGAGATCGCTGCGACGCCCTGCTCTTTCAGCTGCGCAGCCACCGAATTGAGATGTTCCGTCTTGTCCTTGATCAGCAACTGGACGGTTGGTGTGGAGGTTCGGTCCAGCCACGACTCCACCAGACCGGGTACACGCATCGTGTCGGCCACGATGACCTCGGCATCAAACTGCCTGGCAAAGTCGGCCGCCGTTTGCTCGGCGACCCGGGCAGCTGGCGAGCCGTCGGTCACCAGCAGAATCCGTTGGTAAGCATCACTCATCATTGTCTCCGCCTGAAATGCCGGTTATTCAACGAACAGGCAGGGCGAATCGGGCCAGCGGAAGTTGTCGGTCCATGCGCCCCGCCAAGTTGTACGGGATGCAAACGCCACGCCAAAACTGATCGTTTCCCCGCTCCCGAAAAAAGGCCGTGCCGGCAATCGGCTACTCGCGTTCCACGATCGGCTACTCGCGTTCCACGATCGGCGAACCGTCCTCGATCTGGTCACCCGGGTGCAGGATAACTTTGTCTCCGGCCTGCAAGCCGTCCAGCACCTGAGCTGCCAGGTCGTTTTGCTGGCCAAGCTGCACATGACGCAGTCGGGCGGTTTCACCATTGGCCACAAAACAGGCCCACTGGCCGCCTTCGCGAAACAGGGCGCCGCTGGGAATCTTCAGCACATCATCATGTTGCCAGATCACAATCCGCGCCTCGACGCGAAATCCATGGCCCAGTGATTTGCGTTCTTCCACCGGATCATCCAGATCGATGATGACATTGACACGCTGTTCTTCCACGCCCAGAGACGAGATCTTGGTAAACGCTGACGGTTCGACGAGGCTGACATTGCCATGCAGCGGTTTGTCGCCGCCCCAGCGTTCCAGAAAAACCATGGCACCTTCGCGAATCCGGATCGCATCGCTGGACAATACATCGACGACCACCTCCAAATCGTGCGGATCGCCGACTTCGATCAGTGGCGTGCCGGGAACGACGACCGTGGCGCTTTCCTGAAACACACGCAGCACACGGCCGTAAATCGGCGAACGTAATTCGAAATCGGACATATCGCCATCGCCATCCCGAGTACGTATCAGTGCAGCTCGCGCCACTTCCAGTTCATATTTGGCGATCTGCTGTGCGTACTCGGCGGCCTTCAATTGCTCTTCGCGCATGCGAAACAACATCTGGGCCTGGTCCAGTTCATCCAGCGAACCGGCGTTGTCATCGATTAGCGACTGCACGCGACCCAGATCCTTCTTCGCGTATTCCAGAGCGGCGCGGGCGGTTTCGAGAGCGGGCGTGGCCTGTTCCAGCACCGCTTCCTGGGCACGCACACGCATTTCCGCTTCCTGCAACTCGCGGGCGTTCAGCAATTCCGGGTTGCGGGGCTTGATGACCGCCAGCGGATCCCCGCCCGGCAATGCCGGATCGCCCGGCTCCATTTCCACTCGCACCAGTTCGCCAGACAGCGGCGCGGAAACGATGTAGCGTTCGCGAATACGTGTCACGCCATCCTCGTCGACGGTGACGACCAGTTCGCCACGGTTAATCGTGGCCAGATCCACACCGACCGGCTTGGGCTGCATGGCGTACCAGATGGCACCGCCAACAGCGGCCACTACCGCCAGATAGAAGACCCACCGCAGTATCACTCTCCACGAATTCATCCGTCTTTATTCCTTGCTCTTGAGGACTGCGATCAGGTCAAGGTGATCGATGTGACGCCTCACGATCAAGCCGGAAATGATCGTCGCGACCAGCACCACGATGCCCGCGTAGGCGAATGTGGAACTTTCAATCACCAGCGGGATACGGTAGATGTCGGTATCCAGGGTCAGCGTCAGCAAACCCGCCAGCAGGTATCCCACAAACATACCCAACGGGATGGCGATCACCGACAGGAGGCCGAGTTCTCCCAGCATGATTCGCGAGATTTCACCTCGCGTAAATCCGATTACCCGCAGCGTGGACAGTTCACGGCTGCGTTCGGCCAGCGAAATTCGGGCGCTGTTGTAGACCACACCAAAGGCAATGATGGTTGCGAACATGATGTTGAACAAACGCATCTGCAACAGGTTTTCGGCCACCGATTCCTCGAAGCTCTGCATCATCGCTCCCTTGATGCCGACCCCTGCCACACGCGGTGTTGCTTTCAGGGTGCGAAACAA
>CAMYKF010000542.1:11752-14738 GCA_947258905.1 uncultured Pirellulaceae bacterium
ATGTCGCGTATATCGCGTTCACCCTCGAGGATTTCCACCGTGACCGCCTCGCCAGGTTTCACATTCAGCTTGTTCGCCAGCTTGGACGACAACATCAAACCGCGATTGGGCAAGGCCGCTTCGCGCTCCTCGGCGTCCATCAGTCGAAACAGGCCGGAATCCTCCAGACCCATGATGCTCGTGCGTTCATGACGGTGTTCCGAACGCAATCTCACAGGCACACTGCGGAACGGCTGCACCTGTATGACGGCGGGCATTTGCTGCAGCTCATGCATTGCGTGATGCGAAGTCGTTTCCACAAACATCACATTCACATCCTGACGCTGCGACAGCCGAAACTGAAAGTCCATGATGTAGTTAATGGCATCCAGTCCGAAGCTGCCGACAATCAGCACGGCCACCGCCATGGAAATTCCTACGATCGACAGCAGCGCCTTGACGGGTTGTCGTTCCAGATTGCGGAGGATCATGCGGGCCGATTGCGGCATGATGTAGCCCAGTCCCGTGCGTTCCAGAATCGTGGGCCGATAGCTGGGCGGAGGCTCGGGACGCATCGCTTCGGCCGGTGCCAGACGCACGGCACGCCGCACAGCCGCCAACGTGCCCAGCAGCGCCGCCAGACTGCTGACCAGCAGCGCCAACAGCAACACCCTTGGATCGACGTGGAACGTGGCTTCCGGAAACTTGTAAAACCTGGCATACATGATCGTCATGCCACGGCCCATCCACAATCCAAACAGGCTGCCGGCCAACGTGCCCAGAATCGGAATCGCACTGATCATCTTGATGTAGTGCCGGCCGATTTCGAATCGGGAATAACCAAACGCCTTGAGCGCGGCAATCTGCTCACGTTGCGTATTAATCAGACGCGACACGACGACGTTCAGCAGGAAGGCGGCCACACCCAGAAAAATGATCGGCGCCGTCATCGCCATGCCTCTTAACTGGCGAATCTCGTCGGAGATATAGGCGTTGGATACCTGATCGTCGCGACCATAGGCACCGATACCCCCGTAGGTTTCCGTCAAATCATCCAGCCGGTCGATGACTTCCTGTTCCGAGGCGCCGCGCATCAGAGTCAGTGATACATCGTTGAAGGCACCTTCCATGTCGAGCGCGGCGGCCAATCCCTGATAGCTCATGTAGAACACGCCAAATCGCCGGTCATCCGGCAACATGCTGCCCGCACTGATCTGAATCAGATACTCGGGCGACAGCGTGATTCCCACGATCTTCAGCTTTTGCCGCCGACCATTGATAATGGCCACCACCTGATCGCCGGGCACCAGCCCGTGGGCCAGCGCAAACGCCTCGCCGACCAGTACTTCATTGCGTTGCCACGGAGCCAGCCAGCGACCGCGTCGCAAAAACACACCGTTAAGACGCGGTTTGCCGGTGTCGGGCACCGAGATCAGGCGGCCGGTCGCCGGTTCATCCATACCCGCAACATCGATGGTCACATCGAACACCACCCGCTCCTCGACCTGGGCCACGCCAGGCAGGGCCTCGATCTGCCGCAGCAGAGTGGTCGGTGCCCGCTTCATCTGGGCGAACACATCGGCAAAACCATATCGCTCGTAAAACGTATCCTTGGAAATTTGCAGCGATTCCAGGGCACTGAGCGCCATGACCAGCGTGCCGATTCCTGCCGCAATCACTGCACAAATCGCCAGCGCCTGACCGCGGATATGTATCAGATCGCGAAGCATTTTCTTGTTCAGTGCGCCGATCATGATTACCAGACCAGTTCTTTGGCCGACATGCGTGTTTCGTTTTGGTCGACACGGGCGACGCGACCATCGGAGAGTGAAATGACGCGATGGGCCATCTGCGAAATCACTGCGTTATGGGTAATTACTGCCGTCGTCGTACCCAGTTCCCGATTGACACGCTGGATCGCCTCCAGCACCACCACACCGGTTTGCACATCCAGGGCCCCGGTCGGTTCGTCGCACAACAGCACGTCGGGTCGTTTGGCTACCGCCCGGGCAATAGCCACGCGTTGCTGTTCACCGCCGGACAGCTGGGCGGGAAAGTGGTTTTGGCGATCCTGCAAATTGACCAGTTCCAGGGCTTCCTCGGGCCGCATGGGGTCGTCGGCGATTTCGGTGATCAGGGCCACGTTTTCCCGCGCGGTGAGACTGGGAATCAGGTTGTAGAACTGAAACACAAATCCTACATGGCGTCGGCGAAAGCGTGTCAGTTCGGCATCGTCAAAATCGGTCAGCGTGGCATCGAGATATTGGACGGTGCCGGCGGTGGGCACGTCCAGGCCGCCCAGAATATTCAGCAACGTCGACTTGCCGCTGCCGGAGGGGCCCAGCAGGACAATGAACTCGCCCTGATACAGTTCCATATCCACGCCCCGCAACGCGTGTACCTGCACCTCACCCATGTGATAGACCTTGGTGAGATCGCGCGCCACGAACACTGGCTGGTCGACGCGTGAAGCGGAAAGACGATGTGCGGTGGAACTCGTCATTAACCGATTGTACCAGCCTGTGCTATGCCGTCTCCACGGAGGAGCTGCGCGGTTTGACCGGTGAAGTAAAACCAACCGGCTTCACCACCATCAATGCGCAAGGCAAATCCTGCAGCACCGACTCTATGGTGCTGCCCAGCAGCCGCTTGATCGGATTATTCTGTGAAGCGCTGGACATTACCACCACGTGGATCGATTCGTGACGACAAACTTGGGGAATGATTTCAGCAGGAGCGCCGTTTTCCAGGTGCATCCGCTGATCGGAAACATCAAATTCCAGCTTGCGAACCAGGCTCTCGAACGCCTTGCGATAGGTTTGCTCCGCCTCATTCAGATTGGCTTGCCAGATCTGTTCGCTCATATAGTCACGCATGATCTCGGCGCCGTAGAACTTCCAGCAATACAGCAGCTGCAGATGATCGGGGTCGCTGGCCATGTGCGTGGCCGCCTGCACAATGCCGTTGTTCTCCACGAACTCGTGTTCCGGATTGACGCAGGCGAGGA
>CAMYKF010000543.1 GCA_947258905.1 uncultured Pirellulaceae bacterium
ACCGGATACGGCACGGTTGCTGGTGATCGTGGAGAGCGATTTACCGCTCGAGTCATGTCAACCAGCCGAAATGATGGCGTTGCTCAATTCGCAAACCGGGCGTCTGCGCACTGAAATCGCCCGGTCGATCAATCGCAAGAAGACACCGCAATTGATGTTTCAACTGGCTCTGACATCCGCCGGCGACGAATGACTGGCCAGCGGGTCGCGATTACAATGGGTGCCTGACAAGAACCTGGACCCCATTGGAAATACAGATGACCGTTTCGCGAGCGTTGTTTCTGGTGTACGGATGGCTGGCGTTTTGCGGCTTGCTGGCCGTCACCGCGTTGGCTCAAGACGAGCAGGCGAATTCTGTTGACGTGCCCCACAGCGAGCCGCTGCCCACGATCGAGACGCTGGCGGCGGACTGGCAACTGAAAGATGGTTTTCAGCCCTGGTACTGGGACGAGTCGGGCGGCAAGGTCTGGCTGCGCGTCAGTGAGTGGGATCGCGAATTTATCTTTGCCTGGGGCCTGTCGACCGGACTGGGTTCCAATCCGGTGGGCCTGGACCGGGGTCAGCTGGGCGACCAGTTCGTGTGTCGTTTTCGACGTGTCGGCAGAAAGATCTTCCTGGTCGCACGCAATCTTGACTATCGCGCTCTCAGCGAAAACCCCGTCGAGCGGAGGGCCGTGCGCGAGTCCTTCGCCGAGTCCATTCTGTGGGGAGGCGAGGCGGCTGCCGAGACGAATCGCAGTGTGCTGGTCGATGTGACCGGATTGCTAACCAGTGATTTGCACGGTGTAACCCGGAAACTCAAGGCGGCCGAGCAAGGCGAATTTGCTCTCGACGAATCTCGCTGTGGAGTTTTCCTGGACCGCTGCAAGGCCTTCCCGCAGAACACAGAACTTGAAGCCACATTGACGTTTACCGGCTCGGAAGCCGGTTCGCTGGTTCAGCAGGTCACTCCCTCGCCCCATAACATCACGTTGCGTCAGCACGTTTCCTTTGTGCAACTGCCCGATGCAGGCTACCTGCCACGTGTGCACCATCCGCGTTGTGCCTCGATGTTCATCAGCTTCTCGGATTACGCCGCACCGATCGACGAGCCCTTGCAAAAACGCTGGATACTGCGGCATCGGTTGCAAAAACAGAACCCGTCAGCGGCAACGTCACCGCCTGTCGAACCGATTGTGTATTACGTTGATCCCGGGGCACCCGAGTTGATCCGCGACGCGCTGATCGAGGGAGCCAGCTGGTGGAACGAGGCGTTTGAGGCTGCCGGTTACGAAAACGCCTTTCAAGTCGAACTTTTGCCGGCCGATGCCGATCCCATGGACGTCCGATACAACGTGATCCAGTGGGTGCATCGCTCGACACGCGGCTGGTCCTACGGCGGTTCGGTGATCGATCCGCGTACCGGAGAGATTATCAAGGGCCATGTCACGCTGGGTTCACTACGTGTGCGTCAGGACCGTTTGATCTTCGACGCGATGCCACAAGTTGCCATGAACGAAGCCGGCTGTGGTCTGATCGGCATCACCGAAGACACCACCCTCGCCGGTCTTGATGAACGGATTGACCCGGTCGAGGTGGCCTTGGCCCGCATTCGCCAGCTGTCGGCGCACGAAGTCGGCCACACACTGGGCTTTGTCCATAACTTTGCCGCCAGTACCTGGGGCGATCGGGCTTCGGTCATGGACTACCCTGCCCCGCGCATCACGATTCGTCACGATGGCACGCTGGATTTGTCGGATGCATACGGCACCGGCATCGGCACGTGGGACAAGTGGTCGGTGGAATACGCCTATCGCGAATTTCCAACAGTCACTGACGAAGCACAACCGTTGCAGGCACTGGTCCAACAGGCCATCGAACGCGGTATGACCTTTGTTTCTGATGCAGCGGCCCGGCCAGCCAGTGCCGGTCACCCTGCCGGTCACTTGTGGGATAACGGCAGCGATCCCGTTGAGCAGCTGCGGCATGTGATGAGAGTTCGACGCGCGGCTCTCGATCAACTGGGCCCCGGCGATCTGCGCCCTGAGGAACCGCTGGCCAATATGGAGCAATTGCTGGTGCCCGTGTATTTGCATCACCGGTTTCAGGTAGATGCGGCGGCCAAGTTGATTGGCGGCATTGAATTCTCGTATGCTACGGCAGGCAACCCGGTCAGCTTGCAGCCGGTGCCGGAAGCGAAACAGGTGGCCGCCCTGCAGGCGTTGCTGGAAACGCTCGATCCCGTAGAACTGTTGATATCGGACGAATTGTGGGCGTTGATGCCGCCCCGGCCGTTCTCCGATCATCGGGAGGCGGAGCGGTTTGCAGGAGTAACTTCGCCGGCGTTCGATCGGGAAACGGCCGCCCGCGTGGCCGCTGACATGACCATCGGAAATCTGTTGCAACCGCAACGAGTATCACGCCTGGGAATGTTGCAGCGTGGCAACTCGCAGTCCTTTGGACCGCAAGCGTTGTTGATTTCCCTGATCGATTTCGCGTGGCGACCAGTGGGTCAGGGTTCGCCCCGCGCAGATGTGGCGAGGATTGTCCGGCAGAGTCTGACCGATCATTTACTGCAGCTGGCTGCCAGCGAATCCGCTTCCGACCATGCCAGAAGTGCCGCACTTTTCGGTGTCGAACGCGTCAAGCAAAGACTGACCGACGCGCAGCGCACGGCGGATGATCGTGATCAATGGTTCATCACGTCCATGCAGGATCAGATCAGTCGCTTTGAAGCACGTCCCTGGCCGACCGCCGAACCGGTACCTCCGCCGCCTTCACCGCCCGGCAGTCCCATTGGCAGTGAAAACAACAAGTAACACGGCGACGACTGGTCAAATGGTGGTGCTCCCCGCTCCATTGGCGTTAGGTCCACATCGTTGATTGCCATGGGAGCAGGCAAGCGGACAAGGATTCTCCACATAACACGCGATCGGATGAAATTTGCAGAATTCACCGGCCTGCGTAGTGGACGAAGCTACGAGTCCTGGTTTGCACGGTAAACGGGGAAGGACTCGTGACCTCGTCCACTACCAAATCACCAGACTGGGTTTTGAATGCGCTCTAGATGAACTGGTTCACGAGGTTTTCAAACAGTTCCTGTCGCCCGCTGGTATTGGGTGACGCATCGCCCTGCGAAAGCATCAGCGATTCCAGCGAGGCGAAATCGTGCTTGCCGTTTTCGATGTCGCTGCCCAGCCCCGACGACCAGCTGGCATATCGCTCGTCGAGCATTTGTTGCAATCGGCCATCAGCACGCATGGCCGCCGCAATTTTCAGGCCGCGGGCAAACGTATCCATGCCGCCGATATGTGCGTGAAACAAGTCGACTGGATCGATACTCTCGCGCCGCACCTTGGCGTCAAAATTCACGCCGCCCGAACCCAAACCGCCATGCTTTATCAGTACCAGCATGATCCGCGTCGTTTGATAAATGTCCGTGGGGAACTGGTCGGTGTCCCAACCCAGCAGCAAATCGCCCCGGTTGGCATCGATGGACCCGAGCATGCCCTGAAGCGCCGCGTATTCCAGTTCGTGCATCATGGTGTGGCCGGCCAGTGTGGCATGGTTGGTTTCCAGGTTCAGTTTGAAGTGATCCGTCAGATCGTAGGCGCGCAGGAAATTGATGCAGGCCGCGGCGTCGCTGTCGTACTGGTGCTTGGTTGGCTCCTTGGGCTTGGGCTCGATCAGAAACTGCCCTGTGAATCCAATTTGCTTCGCGTAATCGACGGCCATGTGGAAGAAGCGGCCGAGGTTGTCCAGTTCGCGTTTGAGGTCCGTATTCCACAGATTCTGGTAGCCTTCGCGGCCACCCCAGAACACGTAGTTCTCACCGCCCAGCCGCTGGGTCACTTCCAGACACTTCTTGACCTGGGCGGCTGCACAGGCAAAGGCATCGGCATTGCAACTGGTGGCCGCACCGTGCATGTACCGCGGGTGGCTAAACAGGTTGGCGGTGCCCCACAGCAACCGGATGCCCGTGCGCAGCATTTCCCTTTCGACAACATCGGCAACGACGTCCAGATTTTTTTGTGTTGCGGCCAGCGAATCGCCTTCAGGCGCGATATCCACATCGTGAAATGCAAAATACGGCGATCCCAGTTTCTCCATGAACTCAAAAGCCGCCTCGACGCGGCGACAGGCATTGTCGACCGAACTGGAACCATCATCCCATGGTCGCAGCAGCGTCGGTGCTCCAAACGGATCAGCACCGGTGCCGCGGAAGGTGTGCCAGTAAACGACACTGAAGCGGAAATGATCCCGCATCGATTTGCCTTCCACCACTTCCTCGGCATTGTAATGATGAAAGGCCAGCGGGTTGCCGGACTGGGGACCTTCAAAAGGGATTGAGTCGACGTCGGGAAAGTGTGTCATGGTTTGGCCAACAACTCTTGCGGGGGTGTGTTCACAATTCATTGTTTACAATTTCTGTCCCTCAATTCGACCATGAAATCGTGAATCATGAATGGTAAACAGTTAATGTTAAAGCTGCAGAATGGCGGGTGAACAATGCGCGACGCCTATTTTGTCATCTTGCGGCGGATAATCCAGTCACCAAGTTTGGGCGACATCGACAGGGCCACGTATCCAAAACGCAGCCGCCACGGCATCCATTCCAGTTTTCGTTTTTCGCAGCCACGCACGATCTTGTCCGCCACAAAAGCCGGTTCGAGGCCACGGACCCGGGCGCCGGCGGCCGGCTTGCGGGCCGATTCCGGCAGTTCGGCCGCCTGGTCGTTGTAGCGCTCACCGGCGTCCTTCCGTTTCAGCGGCCCCGGACAGACCAGCATGTAGTGCACATTGGCCGGGCCTTCCAGTCGCAAGTGGTGCGTGTAGGCCGCCAGGGCAAACTTGCTCGTTGTGTACGGCGCCAAAAACGGCCACGCGGTCTTCGAGGACAATGAGCCGATATTGACGACATGACCCGACGTTTTGGTGAGCGCTTCCAGCGCAGAATTCGTGCAATGCACCGCCGACAGAAAGTTGACTTCCATGTACTGGCGATAATCGTCGGGAGTGGCCTGTGACAATTCGATCCGCACCGACTTGCCCACATTGTTGACCAGCACATCCAGTCGTCCGGTTTGCTCAATCACCTGAGCGACGGATTGTCTGGCCTCGTTTTCAACCGAGACATCGGCCCGGACCGTCAGCGTATGTGCATGACCCAGCTTGCTGGCAGCCTTTTGCAATCGGCTCTCATTACGCGCAATCAGGGCCACGGTGGCGCCGAGATCGGCGAAAGCCTGGCCGATGGCCAGACCCAGCCCCGCCGAGCCGCCTGTGACAGCAACCACCTTGTTTGCCCATCGACTCATGATACTTCTGGAAGACTGACAGCATGCAAGGTGCCAGCACCTGTGAAGGTCGGGATTCTGACTAAAGTTTTCCGACTGGATTGACGATCGCGATTGTATCAGAAGGGGGGCGAGGGAAAACCTGTGCGCCGGGAGGCGGGCCAGGATCAAAAACAAGGGAGCCTGCCATGAATTCACTAATACAAAACAGCTGGTGGTCTTTGTGTAATGCCTGTGCATTGGCTGCAGTGATGGGCGTGATCATGTTGTCCGGTTGTGCGACAACACCTGCCGGTGCCACGGCCAAGCCGGACATGCCACCTGCCGCTGAGGGGCCGGGATACAAAGTCATCTTTGCCAACCATATGGGCGGCAAGGCAAAAATCTATCACGGCCAGGTAACGCCGGGTGTGACGGTGCAGGATGCTCTGGAAGCCTCCGGAGCCACGCGCAAATACAAGGGCATGCTGATCGATCTGGCCCGTCGCGTGCCGGACAAGAACCACGTGCTCAAGTTGCCTGTCAACTACGATCACGAAGTCAGCCATGTGATCGACGCCCAGAATTATGCCATTCACCCCGGCGACGAAATCCTCGTGCGACAGAACAATCCGGGGGCTATGGACGCCATGTTCCGCAGTCTGAACAGCAGCGGGATGAACCAGCGCCGATAGCTCAAGTCGCTCAACGTCAATGGCAAGGCGATCACCGCCGGCTGTATGTCAGCCGGCGGATTTTTTGTTAAAACCGGGGCATGAATCCTCACCAGTTCCAGTATGTAGCGCGGCAGTTCCGCGCTGGCAAGATCAGCCTCAACGAATTCACCAATCAGGTATTCGAGCAGGAGTCCGTTGCTCAAGCGGCACCTGGCGAACCGCTTCTTGCTGAAACCCTGCTGAACCAGCTGCGGCAGCGGCGTGTCGATTCACACAAGGGCGATTATGGCCGAGTGCTAATCGTGGCCGGTTCGCGTGGCATGGCCGGCGCGGCGGCTCTGGCCGGGATGGCGGCACTGCGGTGCGGCGCGGGGCTGGTTACGGTGGCGACCGCCGATGCCTGCCAGCCGACGGTTGCCGGATTTCATCCTGCCGTGATGACCCTTGGCTTGCCATCGGACGCCGACGGCCGGATTGCCATCACGAGTTATCGCAAGCTTTGCAAGCACGTGCCGGCGCACGACTGTATTGCCATTGGTCCGGGATTGGGAGTCAGTCCCGCATTGCAGGAGTTACTGGCGGATATTGTGAACCAGGCGGTCGCGCCGCTGGTTGTCGATGCGGATGGACTTAACAATCTGGGCGGAGGATTCGACTCGAGTTCCAGGGGCCCCTGCCCCCGCGTCCTCACGCCCCATCCGGGCGAGCTGACCAGGCTGGTGCCGGGTACGGATTCCCATCGAGAACAACAGGAGAAGGCGGCCTCTCTGCTGGCTGCCAAGTCATCCTCGGTCGTCGTGCTCAAGGGCCATCGAACGTTGGTCACCGACGGCGAACAAGCGTTGCACAACGAAACCGGTAATCCCGGTATGGCGACAGCTGGCTGTGGCGATGTGCTGACCGGCATGATCGCAGCATTGATCGGACAAGGCCTTTCGACATGGGAAGCGGCCGTGTTAGGGTGTAATTTGCACGGGTCCGCCGGCGACTCGGCTGCCAAAATCAAATCTCAGGTTGCCCTGGTCGCGACCGATATCATTGATGCCTTGCCTGCAGTGTTGACTAGATCGGCATGACCACTCCTGTAACGTACGAATTCGACATCATTGTGGTCGGCGCCGGCCACGCCGGAACCGAAGCGGCGTGTGCTGCTGCGCGACTGGGGGCCAACACCGCCCTGTTGACCACCAACCTCGACACCGTAGGGCAAATGAGTTGCAACCCGGCGATCGGCGGCGTGGCCAAGGGGCATCTGGTGCGCGAAATCGATGCGCTGGGTGGACTGATGGGTCGGGCCACTGATGCCACGGGCATCCAGTTTCGCATGTTAAACCTGCGCAAGGGCCCGGCCATGCACAGCCCGCGGGCCCAGGCCGACAAAAAAGCCTATCAAAACTGGATCAAGTTCGCCGTCGAACAGCAACCCGGACTGACCCTGCGACAGGAGATCGTCGACGACATTCTTGCCGAAACCGTCGACGGACAGCAGCGCGTGATCGGCGTGTCGGTGCAAGGCAACGCGCGGTATCTGGCTAGCAAGATCATTCTGACGACCGGTACGTTTTTGCAAGCGATCATGCATACCGGCGAAGCGAAAACGGAAGGCGGCCGCGCCGGCGAGGGTACAACCAGGGGAATCAGCCACTCACTAACGCGACTCGGTTTCCGTCTGGAGCGTTTCAAAACCGGCACGCCGCCACGATTGAACGGTCGCACGATCGATTATGACAAAACGGATATCCAGCCCGGCGACGAGAATCCGCGACCCTTCTCCTTCATGACCGAACATTTTCAGGTCGATCAAATTCCCTGCTGGATTACATTCACCAATGATCAGGTGCACGAACTGATTCGTCGCAACCTCGATCGTGCGCCGATGTACAGCGGCCAGATTCAGGGCAGCGGACCGCGTTATTGTCCCTCGATCGAGGACAAGGTGGTGAAGTTTGCGGACAAGTCGCGGCACCAGTTGTTTCTGGAACCCGAAGGCCGCCAGACGCTGGAAGTCTACGTCAACGGCGTCTCCACCAGTCTGCCACGCGACGTACAGGATGAGATGTTTCGACTGATTCCCGGACTGGAGCGAGCCGAGATCCTGCGGTATGGCTATGCCGTCGAATACGATTTTTGCCCGCCGGATCAGCTCAAAAATACGCTGGAGACAAAAGCGGTTGCGGGGCTGTATTTTGCCGGCCAGATCAACGGCACGACAGGTTACGAGGAAGCCGGCGGGCAGGGACTGGTGGCCGGAGCCAATGCCGCACTGGCCCTCCGCGACGGCAGTAGCCTGGTACTCGATCGCGATCAGGCCTACCTGGGCGTGCTGATCGACGATCTGGTCACTTGCAGCGTCGACGAACCGTACCGGATGTTCACCAGCCGCGCCGAGTATCGACTGTTATTGCGTCAGGACAATGCCGATCGTCGATTGACGCCGCTGGCGCATGATTTGGGGCTGGTGTCGGATCAACGATACCAGCGCTTGCAACAGAAACTGAGTGCCATCGAAGCAGCCGAGAACATATTGCGCAGCGAGCGGCGTGACGGCGTAACGCTGGAAAAGTTTTTGCGTCGCCCGGAAGTGCAATGGCAGGAACTGGTTCAGGTGCATGGTCTACTCGCCCAATTCAACGATGAAGTTGCCGAGCAGGTAGTATTCGACATCAAATACGCCGGTTATGTGGCGCGGCAACAGACCGTGATCGACCGGCAAAAACGTTTGGCCCAAAAACGCATCCCCGACGATTTTGACTACGATTGTCTCACGCATTTGCGAAGCGAGGCGCGGGAGAAGTTCAATCGATTCCGGCCCGCATCGCTGGAGCAGGCTTCACGGATCAGCGGCATTACGCCGGCCGACGTCGCCCTGATCATGCTGCATCTGGAAGGCAAGGCGGAAACGACTTAAAGTTTGTTGCCTGGGCCGAATTCGGGAGCCTCAACCTCCGGTTTCAGCGGCTGGACACGTTTCCGCAGCGGCAGCGGTCTTACTGTTCCTGCCGTTCCTGCGAAACGGTTTCCGTTTCTTCGTCTTCCTCCGGCCGCGTGGCTACTCGAATGGCCGAGTCGGTCTCGGATTCGAGCGTCGCAAAGCTGCGTTCCTCGAAGTAGGCGTGGTCCAGGCCGTCAAAACCAGGGGGGTCGGGATCGGTGGGATCGAGTTTGCCGCCAGCGAACCGCGTCCCCCGGTGTACGGTGCCTCGCTGGAACGGTCCGGCTCCCAGCACCCACGAATTGCGACTGGTGCTCTCCGCCTTGGCCACGCCTGACTGCCAGATCGGATGCCGGGTCTCGCGGTCATAGGCGAATACCAGCACTTTGGCGATTCCCGATTGGGCTTCCACGCGGGCCGCCGAGATCTCGGGAACCGTACCGAGCACAGGCGCATTGGGAATAACCGCAGCAGCGGAGCTGAGCAGGTTGTTTTTGGGCAATCCGTAAGTGATTTCGTGGCCGTCGGTGCCCAGCGCTCCAACGCGGGCCTCCACAATAATGTCGGCATCGTCGCGACCGTCTTGCAACAGGCATCCCGCGGCCGTCAATTGCTGGCGCAGCGAACTGATGATGTACGGTGCATTAACAAAGCCAATGCCCTTGATGGACTGCAAGTAAGTGGAATCCAGGTAAACCTTCCGCGCCTGAAGTGGGCGAAAGTCAAGTTGGGCAATTGACAGATCGACGGCATCGGACATCAACAGTTGTTCGGTGCCAAGTCGCTGTGTGGTGGATCCACAACCGGCGATTGAAACCAGAAGCGCAGCCAGCACGGCCAACTTTGCGAAGGTTTGGAAGCAAAAACGGCGAAACATTTTTGGTGAGACTGCAGTGGGTGCGAAAACAGGATGCTAACTGCAATAACAGGTTGGGTAGTTTCCATGGGGCAAGGGCGAGAACTGTAGCAACAAACCGGGCCATGTGCTGCGCCAATTGCGGCAAATCGCGAGTAAATGGATGGCGTTTTTGAAAATATCAACGAAATCCCGGTTCCGCTGTAAGTCCTTGCTATGGGGCGGTTTAACGGGTACCGATTAATCTTGACCCACTTGGGGTCACCGATATAATTCGCTCAGTTGGCAATCAGGGTAACCTCGGCAGAAGCGGTTGAGGCTGCTGATTGGAACAACATCGCAATCTAAACATATTGCGTATGACGCACAGCTTTGTTTGTTAAGGAAGTACAACAAACTCATAAGATTTGGGCAGCAGCAGTAGCGACGGCGATTTGAGAACTTGATGAAACTCGGATGGATTCTCGCAGCTGGCTCGAATCAAACCCCTATGGAGAGGATGGTTCATGACCTCAAAAACAGTTTTTACTACGGGCGAAGCAGCCAAGATTTGCAAGGTTAGCCAGCAAACCATTATCCGCTGTTTTGACAATGGTTCGCTCAAGGGATTCCGGGTGCCAGGCAGCCGGTTCCGTCGCATCCCCAGGGAACAGCTGTACTCCTTTATGAAGGAAAATGGCATCCCGACCGACGCTCTGGAAAGCGGAAAACGCAAGGTTCTGATCGTCGATGATGACGAGGAACTCGTCGAGTTGATGGGAGACGTGTTCTCCCGCGATGGCCGATTCGACGTCAAAACCGCCAATAATGGCTTTGATGCCGGAATGCAGGTTCGCGAATTCCGCCCCGACCTCGTGGTGCTGGACGTGATGCTGCCGGATATCAATGGCAAGGAGGTTTGCCAGCGGGTACGCAGCGACAATACCCTTGAATCCGTCAAAATCATTTGTATTTCCGGCATGATCGAGCAGGACAAGGTGGCTGATATTCGGGCCGCTGGCGCCGACGACTTTATGCACAAGCCATTCGCGGTCGATAAGCTGCTGGAGCGTTGCTGCGAGATGCTGGACATGGAGAAGGTGGCGACCGGTACCTGATCGACGCCACTGCACCAACAGCAAATGCCCCAACGTACCGCAGCCAGTTGCGGTACGTTTTTTTTTGAAGACGCAACACGGATCGTGCCATGATCTTCAAGTGCCAATCACCCCCCGTCACCGTGGCTAGCCGTCAGGTCACACTGGAATTGAACGCGGCTGAAGCGATGGGCTGGCTGTCGTTGCAGCGATCGGCTGACGCGGAAACAATCCACAGGCCAGCCACACGGCTGGTTGCCCATAGCCCCGAACTTCTGATTTGGGGACTCGCCCGCCTGGAGGCATCGGAAACCGACGATCGCATGTTGCTGGAACGGGTGGCCGAGGTCGTCGAAACGGCAGATTTTCGAGCAAGCTTGCCGGCCGATGTTGTGGTGATCGCACCATTCGATCCCTACGACCTGACGCAGATCGACCTGATGGATTCCGAAATGCCGCCTGCCTGGCAGGAAGGCGCGGACCAGCGCTTCCTGCTCGGTACCGACGACCAGGGCCGCGACCTGTGGAGCACCATTCTTTACGGTATGCGGGTATCGCTGTTGATCGGGATCTGCGCGGTGCTGCTGCAGGCCGCCATCGGCATCGTCATCGGACTGGTCTCGGGTTACATCGGCGGCCGCGTGGACAATATCCTGATGCGCATCGCCGACGTACAGCTGTCTTTTTCGACGCTCATGGTGGCGATCATCGTGCTGGCGATCGTCAAAAATGCTTTCGGCGGTGAAACCTACAGCAACTATGCGATGCTGATCCTGATTCTCGTCATCGGTATTGCCGAGTGGCCGCAAATTGCGCGCACGGTGCGCTCGTCGGTGCTGGCGGAAAAGGAAAAGGAATACGTCGACGCCGCGGTTGTCATGGGTTTCGGGACGATACGTATCATGTTCAAGCATATCCTGCCCAACTGCCTGTCACCGATTTTTGTCA
>CAMYKF010000544.1 GCA_947258905.1 uncultured Pirellulaceae bacterium
TGAGCCGCCGCCGCTGCCACGGGTTTTCTGAGGAAAAAGGCCCACCATAGACCCGACGCTTGCGCGTTCGGCCAAGTTTTTGGAACACTGAGTGTGGATTAATCATTTGATGGAGCGTAATGATCATGACGATTCCGGAGACTTCGTCGGCCTGGAGCCGAACTCGGCCGCAGGCGTCGCCAGCGACTGGTGGAATACGGGCTGGATTCCGTTCGCCGATAATGGTGGTGGCGATTTCTATTGCGTCGACATGGCCCCCGCCGACTCTGGCGCGCCGGGACAGATCATCACGCATTCCCATGAATCGGGAGAACACAGGGTTGTGGCGGCATCGTTGACAGATTTTCTGAATGACCTGGCGGGTGCGCTGGAATCCGGCTCGTACGAATATGATGACGATGACGATTACGGAATACGAAAACGCAAAGGCGACAATTAGTCAAATCCTTTCGTCTCAAACAAGATCTGTACGCCTGTCCGCCGCTGCCCGGTGCGCTCTCCACCTGTGATTGCGAATCGGGTTGCCCCGGCACAAATCGGAACGCGAGCCACGAGGTGTTCAATCCGCCTGAGTGACCGGTCCGGTATTCAGGGCGGTCCGGTATTCAGGGCGGTCCGGGATTCAGGGATCAGGCGTCCGCTCGCGATTGGCGGCTATTGCTGCGATTCATTCGCACCATTCAACAGCACTACTTCGGAATCAGCGGATACCTGATTTGATGGTGGTCGCAGTTTCAGCCAACGATCGAATGAAAGGCGTGGCGAGAAACGGAAATTGGGAAAGAACCCGAATGGTCGCATGAGTGAGACGGGGGTGTCGCAGTCCACGGGAAAGTGCCCGGCATAACCACTGCCGCCGCCCAACCACCTGGCGATGAACACGCGACCATTCCTCACCCAGCGCCGGGTCCCAACCATCGACAGCACGGCTGGCGATCTGGGCAACCGACATGCCACCGGCCAAAGCCCACGCCATGCCTTCCCCCGTAAAGGGCTCCACGTAACCGGCAGCATCACCCACCAAAAAGGCGTTTTTTGCGAAGACGCGGTGTGACTGCCGCGTGAGCAAGGGGGTTCCCTGCCATTGACGACGATCCAGGTTGGGGATTTCGGGGAAATGCGCCTCGCGCAGGATTTGGGCTGCCAGGGGACCCAATCCGCCGGCCTGCTTGACCGGCTTGCGATCAAACGCGGCTGCAATATCCAGTCGGTTGTCTTCCAGACGGACGAGCCCCACATATCCGTCCCCGCCACATGCCATATAGATGGTGCCTCTTCGATAGTGCGCAGCATCGCAATTGACGATGATGCCGGCACCCACCCGCGAATTTTCCCGGACAGTGGAGTCAACCTCCGATCCCTTCATCAGCCCGCCACCGACGCCATCGGCTGCCACCAATACTCTTATTTGCAACTCTTCGTGTCGTTTTCCCTGACGTAGCCTCACGATTCGCCCATCGGTGCTCGTCGCGCCTAATCGCGCCTCGGTTTGTGGCAGGAACTGTACGCCGGCATCGACAGCGGCAGTGACCAATGCGGAATCAAGCGCTTGTCGGGAAAGGCTGACCGTTCCCTGAAGCGGCAAGTCCGCCTGCCGCGAGCCGGAGCCAACTTTAAGCCGGCTGATGTCGACCGCACCCAAACTGCTAACGAGGTTTCCCAGCCCCGCTGCCTGCAGGGACTGCTGGCCGCGCGGATTGAGGCAACAGCCACAAACCTTGGTGCGAGGAAATGACGCCTTGTCGACCAGCAATACGCGGCGACCGAGCTGTGACAGTTGCCGCGCGGCCAACGCCCCCGACGGTCCGGCCCCAACGACCGTCACGTCCCAAATCGTGGTGGCAGCTGTCTGCAAGTCGATCGTGGCTTCGACCTTCATGGGCGTTTCCAGGTGAGCAGAAATCGGCAAGGCCATGTTCTGGAAAGTTGGACATCCACCAGACCGGCTTGCCGGGCCATGTCATGTAATTCGGAGATGGTAAAAGCCGCGCGTACAGATAAAGGTCCGTCAACATGGACCATGTGCGACCGCGTCAAAACGCGGGTTGCCAGGCATGCCAGCAAATAGCCCCCATAACTGCGACGCAAATCGCTCACGATCAACAATTGCCCAACTCGATTTCCGATTTTGCGCAGCAACTCGACGACGGACAAAGTTTCCAGATGGTGCAGAAACAACGAACAGAGGATGACGTCAAATTCGCCCGGAATGTCGTCCTCGACAAGATCCAATTCGAAGAAATTAACCTGCGCGTGGACGCGTCGCGCGGCGTCCCTGGCGTATTGCAGCGCGTCGGGGCTTTTGTCACAGGCTGCGATGTTCAACGACAAGCCCGCTCGTTGTCCAAGTTGCCACAGGCTGACCGGCAAGTCGCCCGCCCCCGTGGCCAGATCAAGGATTCGCAATGGTCGTCCGGTCGTCCTCGCGAGCCGTTCGATGGGCTCCCACATCACGGAACTCACGCGACTAATTCGGTTGATCCGCGTCAAGCCACGCAACGCTTCAAAATGGCGTTGCTGGTCCAGACCCGGCTGATCCATGATCTCGCCGACCAGTTGCCGCTGTTTGAGCTTCGCGGGAGTATTCACACAATCACCGAATTGAGATTTTGTAGCAGCACGTTGCGTGGCGACAAGTATCTCATTGCTTTGCACGTATGCACAGTCAAGCCGTTGACTTTTGTTCCCGGCACCGGCAATAAATATCAGCGAAAGATACGTTGTCAGATAACCAATAACGACCCGAACGGCGAAAACTTCGATGATCACTGCAAAACGTCCTGTTTCGACGGACCAGGTCGCCAGCCATTACGACGAACTCGACCGTTTTTATCGTCGGTTGTGGGGGGATCACGTTCATCACGGTTTGTGGCGGAGCGGTGGAGAAACGCCTGCCGAAGCGGTTGAGCAACTCATGGAAACGGTCATCCAGCCTCTGCAACTAACCTCCCGCAGCCACGTTTGTGACGTGGGATGCGGATACGGCGGAACATCGCGCTACATCGTTGACAAGCTCGGTGCACAGGTCACAGGAATCACTTTGTCGCCTGTACAACAAAGCTATGCACAAAAAATCAACCGGGATAAGGCCAATCCGCTTGTTATCGTTGGCGACTGGACAGCCAATTGCTTCCCGGCGGAGTCCTTTGACTCGGTGGTGTCGATCGAATGTCTGGCGCACATTATCGACAAGCCAGCCTTTTTTCGGCAGATCAATCGCGTTTTGCGGCCCGGAGGACGTGCGGTGATCACGGCGTGGCTGGCAGGAGACACGTATCGGCCATGGCAGGAGCGGCAACTCCTCGAACCCATATGCCGGGAAGGACGCCTGCCGTCAATGGGCACTCAGGCCGAGTACCGCGAACTGGCGGAACAAGCGGGTTTGCAGGTTACCGAGTTCGAGGATTTGAGTTCGCAAGTCCGCAAGACCTGGCGAATCTGCAGCAGGCGTGTGTTGACCCATGTGGCCACACGCCCGGATGCATGGTGGCATGTGATCCGTCACAAGAGTTCCAGTTGGATGTTTCTTTTTTCGATCTGGCGAATTCGACTGGCCTATCGGACGGGAGCCATGCGATACGGCCTGTTTGTGATCGACAAGAAGTAAGCGACACCCGGGAGTCGCCCAATTTCAGTCAAACAGGGCAGCCTCGACCACCAATCCCGGCCCGAAGGCCAGTGCAACGCACGGTCGGGGCGCGTTCTGTTCCTGCAAACGCTGGACAACAAACAAGACCGTGGCTGAGGACATATTGCCATATTGCGACAGGACATGATGCGAAGCCTCGGTCGCAGATGGCGACAGACCGAGCGACATCGCCGCACTGTGAATAATTCTTGGACCGCCAGGATGAATCGCCCACGAGCCGATTTCTCCAATCGTCAAATTGTGACCGGCCAACCATTGCTCAACCCATTCCCGCAGGTGGGAGTAGATCAAATCGGGTACGTTGGGCTCCAGCTTCATTTCAAAGCCATGATTGCCGATCTGCCATCCCATGGCATCTTGCGAATCCGGCAGAACCTGTGAAGCCGTGGTACGAAGCGACCAGGCGGTCTCCTGCTGGTCAGGCGAGTTGCCGGCAACCAGTGCTGCGGCACCATCGGCAAACAAGGCATTGGCGATAATCCGCGACGGATTCCAGCCATAGCTGTAATGCAGGCTGCAAAGTTCGACACAGCACAGCAGTATTCTTGCCTCGGGATCCGCTTCGCCGATGGCGCGGGCGACCAGCAAGGCGTTGATTGCACCATGACATCCCATGAAACCAACTTGCACGCGTCCCACACCGGGTGACAGACCCAAATGTTCGATCAGGCGAAAGTCGATGCCAGGCGCGCCGAAGCCCGTGCAGGAAACCACGATCAAGTGCGAGATTTCATTCGGCAGGGTATTGGACTCAAACAACGCCTGTTGGGCAGCCGAGATGGCAAGAGCCGACGCCTGTTCGTTGAATTCCTGCATCCGGATCGCCGTGGAAGGACCGCAATCGTCTGTCGCTACCGACGGGGGATAGAATTCCTGCAACGCTCGACAGTCGTTCGTCGCCCCCAACAGGACGCTACCCCGATGTTCTACGGTCGACAGTTCATAGACCTTGGCAAACCAGTCCTCCTCGTCTTCCCTGCCATGGACCATGAGTTGGGCAAAATCAGCCGCCACCGATTGATCGGCATAATGTTCGGGTATGGCTGTACCAATACCCAGGATTGACAAGCTCATGGTGTGCGTCCCTGTTTCGTTAGTCATTCGCGTAGTCACCAGCCAGAACGCCGAGTGACTTTTCTGCCATTGTACCAGGCAAGTGACCTGGCCGACAGAACGAGTGCAAGCCGGCTTTCAATTCGCCGACCAACGGTACGGCAATTCATCGCAGGACTTGTTCATTCATCACCTGATTAAGCAACGCGTGATTCCATCATCGGTACCCGGAATGGCATTCGTTCCTGAAGACCCCGGAGTATTTCGCGCAGCGTCCTCCGTGCGACCAATATTCGGCGAGCTTATCGGGTTATTGATTCGCCTTTTTCACCAGTACCACCTCGGCCTGGCCCTTTTCCAGGTCCAGGAATCCGAGAATGGCACCGTCGCTGCGACTGACGACCGACGCGCCGTCCAGAGCGGCGTTCCAGGAAAGCGAGGGCGAAACCAGCCAGGTGTCCTCGGTCGCTTCCACAATGCTGCTCGACGACAAGGGTAGAATCGGTGATTGTGGATCAGAAATGATCAGGCAATCTTTGGCTTCCAGCGGTGTGCGCAGCTTGTCCAAGGGCCAGCGGGATTGTTCGGGCAGGGGATCGGACAATTGATACGTGGCCAGCCTGCCTTCCAATTGCAATCGACTGTCGTCAAAGGGAAATTCCACACCGGACATCTCAAAGACGGCCGAGCCTTCGATCGCTTCCTCCGGTGGCTGCAGGTAACGGGTCAATCCCCGCAGCCGGTTGCCTTCCAGCAAGATCAGCCAGCCTTGTCGTTGTACATTCCGCGTAAACCCGAGTCGTTTTTGCTGCCAGCGCAGCGTGGCCCGAATCGCTTCAGGTCGCTGACTGCCCTCCGGCAACAGCTGTTCACCAACGGCAATTTGCGGCGACCACTCCAGCCATTCATCCTGTGCATACGCCGCGCATTCAAAGCGATCACCGGTCCGCGCGCGACGTTCGGGAATATCGGGCGTAGCGAATCCGATACTGCCCACCGCCAGCGATTGCAGCGAATCGGTTTTCAACGCGAACCCGCCCACACCGAAATCTGCGTCAATACCGATGTTGCTCCAGAATCGCGAATTGACTCGGACCAGCGATTTGTAATCCGGCTGGATATAAACACGGGCCTCAACCGTCGCGGCATCCGAAGCGAGGCTGACTGATACCACGTGTCCCACATTAAGTCCCCGATAGTTCACCGGCACTCCAGGTTTCAGCGCTCCCTGTCCCAGGCTGTACAACACAACTTCCAGTCCCTCGGCCAGTCGCGTGGCGGGCGGCGCGAAATCAAGTCCCTGAAACGTCGTGACTATCCGGCCGTCCGGCGGACCGGGCACTACATCGATGTAGGGACCCTGGATCAGGGTTTCCAGTCCGCGAATCTCCGACAGTCCAATCTCCGGACGCTCAATCCAGAATTGACTGCCGGCGCGAGCAACCGATTCGGCGAAGTCAGCCAGACGCACATGCACCGTAACGCCGTCCAGAGCCGGGTCGAGTTTCACGGCGGTAACTTCTCCGATCACAATTCCCAGGTGTTTAACCACAGCGCCCGTTGATATTCCAAAACCATCGGAAAATTGAATCGTAATCCCGGTGGCCGAACCGTCGCGAATCACCGGCGGCGATTCCACTCCCTGGAAATGGTAAACCGCAGGTGCGTCGGGCGGCCCGGGAATCACGCCGATATATTTTGCCCCCACGACGGTTTCCAGTCCCGTGATACGCGAAAGCCCCAATTGCGGTCGCTCGATCCAGAAGCGGCTGCCTTCGCGAGCCAGTTCTACAGCCTCGCTGTTCAGTTCCACCTGCACGGTCACGCCTTCCAGAGTGGGATTGACGGCGACCTGCTTGACTTCGCCCACGTCGATGCCGCGATAGCGCAGCGTATCACCGGGCTTGATACCAAACCCGTCCTCAAACGCGATGGTGATGGTGCGGCCGCCACCCGAGACGGCCAGGCCAATCAGCACCCCGGCCACCATCAGACAAACCAGGGTGGCGATCCACATGCGGGTGCCGCCAAAGATCTTTTTCCACAGCGGTAGCCGCGGCTGCACGTCAGCCACTGGAAACTCGTCGAGCGATTCGCCGCCCCTGTCCTGTGTGTCGTCGTCCCTACTCATCCTCTTCCCAGATGATATGTGGATCAAAGGAAATCGAGGCCACCATGCTCATCGCCACACACAACACAAACGCCACGACCGCTGGTCCGAAATGAAACTCAACGAGATCACCCAGCTTGACCAGCATCACCATAAACGCCAACAGCATCACGTCCATCATGGACCACTTGCCTGCGTATTCCATCACCTGATAGGTCAGTGCCTTGTGGCGGCGATGGATCAGGCTCAGCCAGCTGAGTTCCAGCAGCAATACGATTTTGGTGAACGGAAACACCACGGAAAACAGCAGGACCACAATGCCCACGAACCAGTCACCATGGGTAATCAATTCAATCGTGCCGCCGAGGATGCTGGATTCGTGCCGGTGCCCCAGTTGATCGATCCGCAGAATGGGCAGCAGGACTGCCGGAAAAAACAAAATCAGCGCGCCCAGTGCGGCGGCCGCCGTGCGCAGTGCCGATTGTCGCGCGTCACGGTCGGTGGCGATTGTCATGCCACAACGGGTACAGGAAGCCAGCTCGTTGGTCGCGATGTGCGGCAAACGGTGAATCAATCCGCAACAGTGACAGGCCTTCAGCGAAGACATAGGCAACACAAACAAGCAAAAAAAGCAGAAACCAATCTGCTTGCAGTAAGAAAACCAGAACACGTCTCGCCTGATAATAGCGAGTGACTCATTGAGGCGACAGAACGCTGTAACGAGTTCGTGAAAGTTTTCACGTGATTTTTTTCACGAGCTGCAAGCAAAAAAATCCACGAAACTGCACTTTATTTTTTTGCGTTGAACGGCTGTCATAGTCCTAGAATTAAAATTAGTTCCGGCCAGACACGTTACCCGACACGTTACCCGACAGCGAGGCAACCCGATGTCCACCAATTCATTCCTTGAGCACGCGATCCACAATCCTCCCGCCCGCGACTTGATGAAAACGAAACTGATCACGCTTAAACCAGACATGGATGTGTTCAAGGCAGTGGAAATTCTGGTTAAGAACAAAATCTCCGGCGCGCCCGTCGTCGACGATGACAACCGGTTGCTAGGTACGTTTTCGGAGAAATCGGTGATGCGTGTGCTTGTGGTGGCGGCTTATGAACAGGTACCCACCAACCGCATCGATGCCTTTATGGAAAAGGAACCCTGCATCATCGACGAGAGGACGCAGCTGGTGACGATGGCCCAGCTGTTTTTGAACAAGCATTGCCGGCGGTTGCCGGTGGTCAGCGACGGCATCCTCGTGGGTCAGGTCAGTCGTCGGGATATTATCGCTGCGGCCCTGCGGATGGTGGAAAAGGGCCACCACGAGAACCATTTGCTGTACCTGTCGGCATTGCGTGACATGGCCGACGCGCCGAATGTGTAACTAATCGTGGAAGGGCGAGCTAATAAAAGCCCACAGCTCCAAAAGCCCACAGCTCCAGCGAAGAATTACCGTGTTCCCTCGCTGGGGCTGCTGGCTATTGTATTGCGCTGGAGCCAGGCTTTAACCTGCCTGCCGAACGCTCCAGCCCCACTGGACCGTGGCCGGGTACTTTCTTTCTGCCGCATGGTTGTCAGCCGTCAACAACAACCGTCGGTGATCCTTGTTAAACGACCACTGGGCATCGACCGCTTCCAGTTCCAGGTCGATCCCGTTGGCCGCGAAGATGATCTTGCCGTCGCTGGCTGTAACATCACAGTCCCTGGCGACTCGCCACAGACAAACAATCTGCACTGGCGTGTGCATCCGGCAAGCATAGTCGGCCTGAACACCGGTCCCGTCCTCGCTGCATTGAAATGCCACCGACCAGTGACTTCGTCCCGACCTGCCCACGCCCAGCAGTGTGTCGCGTCCATCGTGAACTTCATTTACGAGTTCTTGCAGGGGAGGGGTTGCAGGTCCGTTGTCGGCCGGGCTTTCGATCGACTCCAGCAGACGGCACGAATCGTTGCCCGAGTCCACGCTCAAGCGGTGAACAAACACATCGCCGACGGATTCGAATTGCAGTTGCAGCTGCGCTTGATCGTGCAGCGGGCAGTACAGCTCGAACTGCGTCGTGGTCGCCGGGTCGATTGACGGATTGCCGTTCTCCATTGATCTACGCTTCCGCCTTGACGCGCCAGCGCAGGTAGGCCTCCAGAAACGGCTGGATCTCGCCATCGAGTACCTTGCCAAAGTCCCCGATCAAGTGACCGGTCCGCGCGTCCTTGACCCGCTGATCGGGGTGCAGGAAGTAATTCCGAATTTGCGAACCGAATCCGACACGGGGCCGGTTCTGGTATTTGGCGGCTTCCTCTTCCTCACGTTTGGCTTCCTCCAGTCGGGCCAGCTGGGCGCGTAGCATTTTCCAGGCAGTGGCCCGGTTCTTGTGCTGGCTGCGTTCGCTCTGGCATTGCACGACGATGCCGGTGGGGGTATGCGTCAGCCGCACGGCGCTATCGGTCTTGTTCACGTGCTGGCCGCCGGCGCCGCTGGCCCGGTAAGTGTCTTCGCGGACATCCGACTTTTCGACTTCAATTTCCACGCTCTCGGAAATCTCGGGAGACACATCGATGGCGGCAAAACTGGTCTGGCGTTTTCCGTCGGCATTAAAGGGGCTGATCCGCACCAGACGGTGCATGCCGTCTTCGCCCTTGAGATAGCCAAAGGCCATCGGTCCGCGAATCACGACCGTGGCACTGTTGATGCCGGCTTCATCGTTTTCATTGCGATCGAGCAGACTGACCGAGTAGTCGTTTTTCTGGGCCCAATGCGTGTACATTCGCAGCAGCATATCGGCCCAGTCATTGGCATCGGTGCCGCCGTCGCGCGCATTAATGGTGAGGATGGCACCGCAATCGTCATGCGGTCCGTTCAATAGCGACTTCAGTTCCAGGTCTTCCAGCGCCGATTCCAGCTGCTGCAGTTCCGATTCGACTTCCTGTTCGATATCGGGATCTTCCTCGGCCATTTCCAGCAGCGCACCAAGGTCATCGCTGGATTCGATGAGCGTGGACAAGGGGCCCACGATGGCCTTCAGCGATTTCAGCCGGGCCACGGTTTCCTGGGCGGATTCCTGTTTGTCCCAGAATCCGGGTGCCGCCATCTGTTCATTTTCGATGACGCGGATTTGTGCTTCCTTGGCGTCGTAGTCAAAGACTGTCCCGCAGCTGGGTAATGCGTTGCCGGATCGAATTGGCGCGATCAAGAAATTCGGCGTTCACGAAAATAGCTCCTGGAACACGCAGGCTCGCGGCCTGCAGCTGGGACAGTTGACTCGCGACGTTGCGAGTTTGACTGGTGCGCTACAAGGATAGAAGAAAACGGCTGGCGGGAAAGCCCGGCTGGCTGCCGCTGCCAGCGAAGGACGTACAAGCGGGAAATGGGGGCCGCAGATTTGACCATGCTATTGGCGGGGTTTACAGTGTTTATCCCGCGAACACTGGCGGCCGGTTCGCGTCTCTGGCAGGCTGGCTGGGTCGTTTGTAGCCGATATCACGCCACGAGGCAGGGGTACCCGGTGTGAAACAGGGCCCGGGGAAAGACGACGCCGCTGGCTTTGTATAATATAGAGGAATTGGCGACACGGCCTCTTGTCCAGACCTCGCCCGAGGTGCCACTTCCCGGGAATTCGGGCCGCCGGAACACCATGCGCACAACGACGCTACACAGACGGAGAACGGAAAATGGGATCGCCCAAGAAAAAAGAGACTGCGGATCCGGTCGCCGCCGCCGCTGCCGACGTCTCCTCCACCGCTGAAGCGCTGCGTGCGCGGTTGCTCAAAACGAGCTCCGACAATGAAGTCGACAAGTACTTTCGGGCGCTGGTCAAGCTGGAGGGCAGCGACTTGCACATGAAAGTCGGCCAGCCCCCGATTATCCGGATTCACGGTACCCTCAAGCCACTGAACCGCGAACCGATCGGCGCGGAGGAGATGATCGACCTGCTGCTGCCCATGCTGGACGATCGCACGCGGAAGATTTTTCATGATACCGGCGGGGCCGACTTTGCCTATGTCGTGGACGTTGATGGAGAGAGCTGGCGATTTCGTGTGAACATGCTGCAGCAACTGGGCCGTCTGGGGCTGGTGGCACGGCGTGTGAACAACTTCATTCCTGACTTTGAGGGCCTGCACTTGCCGCCGGTCATCGAGACACTCTGTCACCACGACCAGGGGATGGTACTGCTGGCCGGTGTGACGGGTTCGGGAAAGAGTACAACGATTGCCTCGATGCTGAACTACATCAACCGGCACTACGTAAAACACATCCTGACGCTGGAAGATCCAATCGAGTTTGTATTTCGCGATGAAAAATGCCTGATCAACCAGCGGGAAGTCGGCATGGATGTGGTGGACTTCAGTATCGGAATGAAACACGCGGTTCGCGAAGACCCCGATATCATTCTGGTTGGCGAGATGCGTGACGAAGAAACCTTTATGACGGCCATTCACGCCGCCGAAACCGGCCACCTGGTGTTTGGCACGATTCACGCGTCGACTGGTCCGTCGACCATCGGCCGAATTCTGGACCTGTTCCCCGAGGAAATGCACTCGGCGATTCGCAGCGCGATGGCCATGAATATGAAAGCGATCGTTGCGCAAAAATTGCTGCCGAGTATCAAGGAAGGTGTCGGCCGCGTTCCGACGGCCGAAATCATGACGTTCAATCCCACCGTGCGGAAACTGGTGCTGGAAGAACAAGATCACAAACTGGGCGATGCGATTCGCATTGGTGCCGAAGAAGGCATGCAGGATTTTACGATGAGCCTCAAACATCTGGTCGACATCGAGTTGATTGACCGCCCAACCGCGTTCCAGGTTGCTCCCAACCGGGATGCCCTGAAGATGGCCCTCAAGGGCATCAATGTTTCCCAGCCTGGAATTCTGTAAACGCAAAACCAAACGCAAGATGTCCTCACGCCTGGCCGCGCCCGCCGCGAT
>CAMYKF010000545.1 GCA_947258905.1 uncultured Pirellulaceae bacterium
CCCGACATCATGATCGTGCCCGGTTGAACCATCGAGCCGTAATCCGAGCCGTCATATGACTGGCAGGCCCACGTGTTGTTGTTGCAAATGGGTCGACAACAACGCGAACAAGTTTGCTGGGCCAGCGACGTCGAAGCCACCGCGGCCAGCAAGGTCAATGCAGTAACAAAAACTGAAAGCCGTCTCATTATTGAAATTCTCCCTGTCAGAAGCCTGACAATTCGATTTGGAGCAGGGCGCACGCAGCGCACTTCTGAATGCCCATCATGGGTTGGCGTGCTCGCCGGGTGCCTCGTTCCGCCTTCTGCATGTTGACTGCCCGTCCCGGGAATCAGATTCAAACGATGAATCTGCAGTCATTCAGGCCGTCGGGAATTCTTGAGAGCATTGGTACAGGTCACAACCGGTGACCCCCAAAATGGATGAGTCAAGTACACAGGTAATCGTGTGCTGCGCGGATTTAGTTCACCTTACGAGCTGGTTTAGTGCACCAACGCACCAAAGTTTTTCTGGTGGCCGCGTGAAAGACATCGCACAAAAGTGGTTCTTTTCACCACTCAATGAAGAGTCACAACAGCCTGCGACAATGCGGTAGCACCACCCCGGATTCGGTTGTTAGCGCGCGATCAACAAAAATGTGCCGCTTTTCCCGGCCACGGCAATGTCGGTTTTGCCGTCAGCGGTGAGGTCGGCGGCAATGATCTGCAATCCGCTTCACCGCCACCGGGATCATTGCCGTTGTGCGCCCGGAAACGCTTGCCGGTTATCAGTTCCGACTGGCCGTCGCCATTGAGATCACACCAGGCCAGCGCATGCGGTTGACTGAATGTGTTATCGATGTCATGCCGGGTCCACGAGAATTTCCCGGTCTCGTCGGGGCCATTGTTTTGCCACCAGTACAGTCCATAGTCATGGCCGTTGCCGAGGATAACATCGTGGCGCCCATCGCCGTTGAGGTCCGTGACGATCACAGGCAGACTGACGTGAATGTCCCAATCGGCATGAAACGTCCATGGCTGGCCCCAGGGATGCTCTGCGGGTTGTTCGTACCAGCCCTGGCCCATCAGCACATCGGCGCGGCCGTCGCCGTTGAGGTCACCCACGCCCAGGCCGTGACCGTTACCACGTGGCCCCAGCTGGTGAGAGATCATGGTGTATCGCGCGCCGGTCTCCTCGTTGTGGCCGGGAACCAGTCGCCACACCATGGCCGGCACATCCTTGAGCCAGCTGTTGACAATCCACTCCGGTATTTCGTCTCCATCCAGATCGTGCATCAATTGACCTTCGTTGCTGGAATGGCCGGTGTCGACCAGCAAATGCCGCTTCCATAGCTGGCCCAGCTCGAGAGCCGCGGGGCCGGGGTTCTCGTACCAGAAGACCTGCGTCGGCAAAAACGACCCCGCGATCACATCCAGCCGGCCGTCATCGTTAACGTCGAACAGAAAATCGCCGTTGCTTTCAACGTAGCCGTTCCAGTCATCGATCGTGCGTAGCGGACGTGGCACCCAATCCGGGTTGCGATACCAGTTGCGACCGGCCACCAGATCGAGGGCACCATCGCCATTGATATCGCCCGCCGCGATGCCTTCGTTGGCGTCGAGTGTCAGCTGGCGGACTTGAAAGGTGACTTGGGCGTACGAAGTCGACGGCAGACCGGCCAGCGAACTGAGTACTAACAGGAAAATGAGGTGTTGGTTCATTCGGACAGGTTCCGCATTTGATGTTTGTGCTCCCGTTCGTACTCGCAATCTTGCTCGTGCTCGTAATCGTAATCGTGCTCGTAATCGCAATCGAATTGCGGGGCGGGAAAGTTCAAGTTCAAGTTCAGGTTCAGGTTCAGGTTCAGGTTAAAGTTAAAGTTAAGGTTTAAGTTAAGGTTAAAGCGACACGGTTACGTGATGATCTCGTGCAACACGCGTCCATGCACATCGGTTAACCGGCGGTCGATGCCGTTGTGTCGTACGGTGAGTCGAGTGTGGTCGATGCCCAGCAAATGCAGAATCGTGGCGTGAATATCGTACACCTGCGTGGCATGCTCGCGATCCAGTGGTTTGTAGCCCCAGTCATCGGAAAGGCCGTGAGTGATCCCGCCCTGAATACCGCCACCGGCCAGCCAGTTGGTAAAAACATGCGGATTGTGGTCGCGACCCAGCGTTCCCTGGGTGCTTGGCATACGGCCGAATTCGGTCGTCCACAGCACGATGGTATCTTCCAGCAAGCCGCGTTGTTTCAGGTCCTTAAGCAACGCAGCGGTCCCGACCGCCATGCCCCGGGCCAGCGGCCCGTGATCACGCTCCAGATTCTCGTGACTGTCCCAGTTGCGACGCGGATGGCTGTTGTCGTTGCCGGACCAGATTTGCACAAACCGCACGCCGCGTTCCAGCAAACGACGCGCGATCAGGCACTTGCGGCCAAAGTACTCGGTTTCTTCTGCCCCGTTGATTTCGTCAGGGTATTCGGCACCCATGCGATCAAGTCCATACATTTGCAGGATGTGCGCTGGCTCGCCCGAAATATCAAGCGCCTCGGGTGCACTCAATTGCATTCGGGCTGCCAGTTCGTAAGATCGGATGCGCGACGCCAGCCGCGAATCGCCGGGTCGGTTCTGATGAAAGCGCCCGTTCAGACGCGACAGCATTTCCAGGCCAGCGCGGTCCCCATCCGGCGTGACGAACCCGGCATGGGGATGCAAGTCGGCGATCGGGTTATCGCGTTGCGGAAAGATGGCGGTGCCCTGCGCGCTGGCCGGCAGGAAAGCAGAACCCCAGTTTTTCGGCCCGTTACTGGCAAACCCGCGATGATCGGGCAGCACCACAAAGGTGGGCAGGTTTTCATTGATCGATCCCAGCGCGTAACTGATCCACGCACCCATGCCCGGGAATCCGGGTCGCTGGAATCCAGTGGCCTGCAAATAAGTGGCTTGCGAATGCACCCCGGTCTTGCCCGCCATGTTGTGGATAAAGGCGATGTCATCGATGCAGTTGCCCAGCGGCTCGACGACTTCGCTGATCATTTTGCCGGTTTCACCATGCGGCGCGAACTTGAACGGGGACTTCATCCACGGACCCAAGCCGTTTTGAAACGCCTCGACATGCTCGCCAAA
>CAMYKF010000546.1 GCA_947258905.1 uncultured Pirellulaceae bacterium
GTAGATCAGGCCGACTTCCAGAGGTTCCAGTTCGTTACCCAAAATGCGACTGCGCCAAAACTGCACGGATTCCGGAACATCGTCACGGGTCCGCGGACCCGGCAACAGCCGCAAAAAGAAATCGCGATCGTTGCTGTCGAACGGACGCAATCCCTTGGAAGTGATTTGCAATTGCTGGCTTTGCGATGGATCGCTGAGCGACGGCGCGGTGCCGGCCGACGGCGCGGTGCCGCGCGAGCCGGCGGAGCGTTGCGAATCCGACAGCGGCTGACTCGTTTGATCCAGTTGCCGCAGCTGGTCGGAGTCGACCCTGACCGTGGGCTCGCTCGGAGCGTGCATGTCCTCGATCGCTTTGTTCAAGTCATCCAGCAGATCGGGTATCGACTGGTAGCGATCGCTCATCTGCTTGGACAAGCATTTGAGGCAAATGCGTGCGATCTCGCGCGGTACCTGGAAGTTGCGTTGCCGCAATGGCTTGGGTTCCTGGTAACGAATCTTTCGCGCCAGTTCGCGATCGTCCCGCGCACGAAATGGATGTTTGCCCGTCAGCAAGCGATACATGATGACGCCAAATGCCCAGATGTCGGTCTGCCCATCGATGCGATGATTCTCGCCGCGAATCTGTTCGGGCGCCATGTACTTGGGCGTGCCCTCGACATCCGAACCCAGTTCCGCGTAAGACAGATCTTCGTTCAGGGCCAGTCCAAAATCGACGAGCGTAATGTTGCCCTGCTGGTCGAGAATCACATTGGAAGGTTTCAGATCGCGATGGATAATCGCGGCCTCATGGGCTGCCTGCAACGCGGTGCCAATCTTCAGCAAGATTTGTAGCGACTCATCAATCCGCGGGCCCGCTTCCAGAATCCAGCTGGACAGTGGATCTCCGTCCACGAATTCCATCACGGCGAATGGAATACCGCCGTCGGTTTCTCCGACGTCGTAAACCGTGACGATCGCGGGATGGTTGCGAATGCGAGCCAGCGTGCGGGCTTCATTGCGAAAGCGATCGATTTCGGATTGGCGCAGCAATCGATCCCAGCGCGGAATCTTGATGGCGACTTCGCAATTCAGTTCCGGATCCCACGCTTTGTAGACGTAGCCGAAACCGCCTTTGCCCAACTGGGAAATCACGCTGTAGCGGCCAATTTGAGGCTGCCCGCCAGGCTCCAGCTGGAACCCGGAACTGGATTCGGACGAGGATCCCTGACGGCCGATTTGGGTGGGCTGGACCGCGTCCCTGTCGGATGATCGTTTACCGGAAGACGAGGAAGTCTTGTCCACAGTTTCAACCAGGAATACCGCCGCTGGACAGGAAGCCGAGAGGCTTCCATTCTAACAGCAATCGGTTCCCGATGAAAAACGTTGCCGTGCCGCGAGTTCATCGCGGCACGACCGGGCTGTCTCCGAAGATCGTTTTGGAAGGACCGGGCATCGCATGCCGGATGGCCCGGTGATACTGATTTACTTCCGCATCTCGACACCCAGACCGAATCCCTGAAACCCGAGGAATCCAAGTGTCGGTGCACCAGCTTCGGCCCACAACTGACCTTCGTAACGGCTTCGCACAGCCAGCTGGCCACCGGAGGCCAATTGACGACGCCATTCCAGACCGAATCCCAGTTCGAACACGCCCACCACTTCGTCCGCATCCGTCAAATTCAGAAACGGAGAGGCGGGTACCTCGTTGATGTCTCCAATCACGAAGCGGTCCAGCGATTTGTTGCCGAACAACAGCGAGCCACCGCCGCCACCCGTGGCCGACAGTCCACAACATCGCAGCGGGATGCGGAAATCGGCAAACGCCGACGGGCCAATACCCTCGAAGTTACGTTCCCAGTTCAAGTGCGACGGCGGGCCGGGTGTGGTGCCGGGCAACGGGCTAACGGTTGACCTGAGTGTTTGAGTCAACGATGCGTAACGTAATCCGCCACCGACGCGACCCACCGCGCGGCCCAGTCTCGCACGCATCGTGCCTTGCAGATTGAAAATCTGTGTCTTCAGGCTGTCGGTCGATGTCATGGTTTGTCCTGGAGCGGCAGCCAGAATCGTAGCCGGGAAAATGATGGTTACCGCGTGGGCTCCGTAAATGTTGCGACCGTCCGATTGAGCAAAGATATCCCTGCCGGAATGATCGAATACCCAGTAGTCGGCGCGAACGCCCAGGCCGGAAGGTTTTTCCAGTCCCAGCTCGAATCGCGGCGTCGCTTCGTATTCGTATTCGAATGGAATTAGCGTCTGTTGGCCGGTCTGATTGTTGGTCGAGGAGATTTTAAAGGATTCCTTGAAGTGCGGCTTGGCAAATACGAGACCGACTCCGAAATACAGACCTCTCAAGCCGCCCGAATGGCAACGTGCAAGGCCGCCACCGCATCCGGCGACACCACATCCGCCGCCACATCCCGCGTTGCCACATCCGCCGATTTTGCATCCGCCGCCAAACAAACCACCGAATCCAAATCCGTGACCGCCACAACCGGACC
>CAMYKF010000547.1 GCA_947258905.1 uncultured Pirellulaceae bacterium
TCACCTACCTGGCCGTCGAACGCAAAGTAGCCGCCAGCACACAAAATCAGGCACTTTCCGCTCTGCTTTTCCTCTACACCCGCGTCCTCGAAAAAGAAGTCCAGTTCAATGCCATGCGGGCCCAAATGCCCGAGCGCATACCAGTGGTCCTGTCACTGCAGGAAGTCTGCGCCCTGTTCGACCAAATCCCGGTCGGACCCAAGCGACTCATGGCCGGTTTACTGTACGGTGCCGGTATGCGCGTGATGGAGTGTTGCCGAATCCGCGTCAAGGATCTCGACTTCGACCGCCTGCAAATTACCATCCGTGACGGCAAGGGCGAAAAAGACCGTATGGTCCCCATGCCCATCAAACTGATTCGCCACCTGCGAAAACAAAAGAACTTCGTCAAAAAACAACACGCCGATGATGTCGCTTCCGGCGCGGGCTGGGTCTGGCTGCCCTACGCATTTGGCAACAAGCATCCCAACGCTGGCCGTAACCACATGTGGCAGTACCTGTTTCCGTCCCGCAATATCATTCGCGACAAACGACCTCGCGAAATCGACGGTCGATTGGTCGACCAAACCCATCAACTAAGGCGACACCATGTGCACGAAAACGGCCTGCAAAAAACCATCAGACGTGCCGCTGCCGAGGCCGGAATCGATAAACGCGTCACCTGTCACACACTGCGTCATAGCTTTGCCACTCATTTGCTGGAATCAGGAACCGACATCCGCACTATCCAGGAACTACTCGGCCACGCCAATCTGGAAACCACCATGATCTATACGCATGTCAGCTCGCTGGGAGCGACGGGTGTGATGAGCCCGTTGGACAGGCTTTAACAGGCTGTAGGTTGTAGGCGGTAGGCTGGAGGTAGCAGGTAGTAGGTGTTAGGCAGGCTCACGGTGGAGGAGAAGAACCGCAGAATGTCGAACAAGGAATTTCGAAGGCAGAAGTTGCAGGCTGGAGGGAGTTGGCTGTAGGGCAGAGGCTACAGGGCAGAGGATACAGGGCAGAGGCTACAGGGCAGAGGATACAGGGCAGAGGATACAGGCTGGAGGTCGCAGGTTGTAGGTAAAAAGTGCTCGTCCCGGTCACCTGTGGCGACGTCACTTTTGGGTAATCCCCGGCGAAGTTGCCAATGGAAATCCCCGTATTCAACGCGAGCCCCTTCTCCCTCGCGTTCTCGAATGATGCGCGCCTCAAGTTTTAGTTCGTCATATCCATCGGGTTCGTGGGCGATTTTCAGGCGTGGACGCACACCCAACAAAGAATAGCCGATGGTCAAACGGGGTCGCTCCCACAAAATGGATGGAAGTCCGCGTTCGTGCTCCGGGTAACAAAATGTTGGTTCACCCCAAAGCTGTTCAAGATGCACGAACAGATCTCGAAATCCTGTCTTTAGGTTGCTCTCCTTCGCACCCTGGTCGAGCCGGAGTTTCAGGACTGCCCAGTGAAATTCGGCAACGAAGATGTGAGCATATCAGTTGCCTCAGTCCGCAATCAGGGGCGCGAAAAAAAACCCGGCGTTGGCCGGGTCGATTCAAATTTTGAATGGTTGCAAGCTTTGGGATTAACGCTTGGAGAACTGAGTGCCGCGGCGTGCGCCGTGCAGACCGGGCTTTTTGCGTTCTTTCATTCGCGAGTCGCGAGTTAAAAAGCCACCGTCACGCAGCACCTGAAACATCTCGCCGTCGTAGCTGACCAGAGCACGCGCCAGACCCATGCGGCAAGCGCCAGCCTGTCCGGTCGTGCCGCCACCCTGGACCGTAATCAGCACATCCAAACCGTCGGTGTTCTCAACCGCTTTCAAAGTATCGACGATCGCTCGGCGATCCTGTTCGTTGCGAAAGAATTCCTGGATCGGTTTGGTGTTGACCGTAATGTTGCCTGATCCGGAGCGAATACGCACGCGAGCTACCGATGATTTGCGGCGGCCGGTTCCGATTGCATCGCCCGTTCGTTTGTCTTTTTTGACGGTGACCATGGTATTGGATTGAAAGGGTTTATTGTTTGGGGTGCAATCTCTGACGAGATTGGCTACATGTTATCGCTGAATGGCTGCGAGGATCTTACCAGCTAGTTGCGTGATGCCAAATCGAGCTTTTCGGGATTCTGGGCCTGGTGCGGGTGTTCGCTGCCCGCATAGATCTTGAGCTTGCCCAGCATGGCACGGCCCAGTTTGTTCTTGGGCAGCATGCGACGGACCGCTTCACGCAAAATCTGTTCGGGCTTGCGTTCCAGCCGCGTGGCTGCAGTTTCACTGCGCTGACCAGGATGGCCGGTGTACCACGTGTACTTCTTTTGTAGCCACTTATTGCCCGAGAACACGACCTTGTCGGCGTTGATCACCACAACGAAGTCGCCCGTGTCGACATGCGGAGTGTAAGTGGGGCGATGTTTGCCCATCAGGATCGTGGCGATTTCCGACGCCAGTCGGCCCACAACCTGATCGGTGCTGTCGACCAGCCACCATTGTTGTTTGATTTC
>CAMYKF010000548.1 GCA_947258905.1 uncultured Pirellulaceae bacterium
TGGCTTACCTGGAACTCGGTCGCGCGCCCTATCGCGTTATTCGGCAAGTGGCTCCGCTGGTCGATCTGAATGACCTGCAGCCATTTTTGCAGCGTCGGGAATACTACGAATGGCGGTCTCTGGCAATTTTATTGCTGGCACAGCACCCCACACCCGAAAATCGCAAACTGATCGACGACTCGTTTCATCACTGCAAACGCTTTTCCCTTTCGACGCACCTCGCGGCCTGGGCCACGGCGTATATCGAATTGCACGGCCAAAAGGCAGTCGCCGAAATCGAACAAATCTGGTTCCGTGATGAATCGCGCAGCGAAGCAGAGGTGCGTGCCGTGACACTCGCGTTGGCAGCCCACGGAGTCAACGAATCGGAATTGAGCGATACTAAATCAGAATTAAAACAACCTTATCAGGCTGACCAATGAGAGGCGTTTTGAAATGAAGAGTATCCGTCGTTTCCTGAACACATTTTTTGTTAGCGCGGTACTGTTGATTGCGGCGTCTGGCTCACTGGCCGCGCAGGATCATACGCCAACGCCTGACGGTGTAGCAAATGCGGTTGGCCAAACGCAGTTCTCACCCTATGCCGGGCGCAATTTTCCGACGCAAGTCATGTGGGGCGACACTCACTTGCACACCGCCATTTCTGTCGACGCCGGGACCATGTGCCGACTGGGACAGGAGGAAGCGTTTCGATTTGCTCGCGGCGAAGAGGTCAGTTCAACACACGGTTTGCGAGTCAAGCTTTCACGTCCCCTGGACTTCATCGTCGTCAGCGATCATGCCGAGATGTACGGGCTAATGCCCCAGTTGCTTGCTGGCGACCCGGATATTCTCGCCACGGAGGCGGGTCGTCGCTGGTATGACATGTTAAAGACCGGCGACCGCGAATCGACTTTTGCCGCTGCCATGGAAATCGTGGCTTCGCTGCAGCAGCCTGATCCGCCCATCAGCAGTGACAAACTCGTCCGCGACGCATGGCGGCGATACACCGCGCTGGCCGACCAGTACAACGAACCGGGACGATTCACAGCCTTGATCGGATATGAATGGACGGCTATCGGAGGATTCAACCTGCACCGCAATGTGATCTTTCGCGGAGATGCGGTCGAAGCAAATCATACAGTTCCCTTTTCCCAGTTTGACAGTCAAAACCCGGAAGACTTGTGGCTAGCGCTAGTCCGGTTCAAGCAGCAGACCGGTGCGGAAGTTCTTTCCATTCCCCACAACGGCAATCTCAGCAATGGTCGCATGTTCGCGGTCGAGACGTTTGACGGGGAGCCCCTGAATCGTACCATCGCAGCCTTGCGGGCCAGCATGGAACCAATTGCGGAGGTCACGCAGATCAAGGGTGATGGAGAAGCACACCCATTTCTGTCACCCAACGACGAATTCGCAGACTACGAAACCTGGGATCGTGCCAACCTGGACGGTACCGAACTCAAGACCGAAGACATGTTGCAGTTCGAGTATGCCCGCGAAGCTCTGAAAACCGGGCTGCGGCTGGAAGCTTCACTGGGCGTCAACCCGTTCAAGTTCGGCATGATCGGCAGCACCGACGCGCACACGGCGTTGTCGACCATCGAAGAGAACAACTTTTTCGGCAAGCACTCGGGCGTGGAACCCGAGCCGCAACGTTGGGAACACCTTGTGATCAGCTCTACCAAAGATCCGGATTTGAATATCTACGGTTGGCAACAGGCAGCATCGGGTTATGCCGCAGTTTGGGCCACTGAAAATACACGCGAAGCCATCTTTGATGCCATGAAACGCAAAGAGACCTATGCAACGACCGGCTCCCGAATAATGGTGCGGTTTTTTGGTGGTTGGGACTTCACCGAGGCCGATGCCAATACCAGACTCCCCGCCGAAGTCGGCTACGACAAGGGAGTCCCCATGGGTGGCGACCTGCGGGGCGGTCCGGCCGGCAGGGCACCAACATTTATGGTCGCTGCCATGAAGGATGCATACAGTGGCAACCTGGATCGTATTCAGATCATCAAGGGCTGGTTGGATGCCGACGGGCAAACTCAGGAACGAGTCTATGATGTCGTTGTTTCAGGAGACCGCACAATCGAAGCGGACGGGCGTTGCCGCACTCCCGTCGGTGACACCGTCGACGTAGCCAACGCAACGTGGACCAATACGATCGGTGCTCCGGAACTGATCAGCGTGTGGACTGACCCGGAATTTGATCCCAATCTGCGAGCCTTTTACTACGCCCGCGTGATCGAGATTCCGACGCCGCGCTGGACGGCCTATGAAGCACTACGTTTTGGCGTGACTATGACCAACAACGTGCCCATGAGGACGCAGGAACGTGCCTACACGTCACCCATCTGGTACACGCCGCAATGAGTTGCCTGCACCGCTCAAAACCAGGAAAATGACGGTTTTCCTGACCGCTGATGAATGCTAATCGACGCTAACAACAACTTCAGCAGAGATCAGCGTTCATTAGCGGTAAAATTACG
>CAMYKF010000549.1 GCA_947258905.1 uncultured Pirellulaceae bacterium
TTCGCAACCGGTCAACCAGGGGATGGTTACCGGCATCTGATCGATGTGCATCAGACCGACGATCGAGGCTGTCGAAGATTGAATAAACCCGGCTTGAAAATTGATGTCGCTGACCTTCAACCACGGCTGGTCGAGCGTCATGTTGATTTCGCTCAGCAACAATCCATGCTCGGCCAGTTCCCCGGCGGCAACCAGTTGCAGGTTGTTACGTGACGAACGCCGCTCAAGGAACTTGCCAATTCCCAGAGCGACATAACTGGCCAGTGACTTCAACACGTCGCCCACGGACAGATCATCCTGCCGGATCAAATCCAGCGATCGAGCCACCAGGTCCTGTTGCAACTCAGCCGATACGGACTGGCGATCCAGTCCGGCCCGTTCCCCCGTATCCTGCCACAGACGAACCAGCGCGGTGTGGACCTTGCCCTGGGCGCCCAGGCGGTCGCGAGGCGAAGCGCTGATGTCCGCCTGGCCACAGGCAGCAATCAATTGACGTTCCAGCCTGCCGCCAAACAACCTTTGGTAACGAATCGCCGGCAATTCCTCATCCAGACCGTCCGATTCGGGCAACCAGACCAGTTCCGTGAATTCGCCGTGATTGATCAGCAACCTCGGTTTTTCGGCGATCGTGCGGCTGCGGTCGGCGAACATCAACCACTGGGCCAGCGGAAACAGCGGCCAGCCACGCCCGCCAGCCGCCAGATCCCGGTTGGGCAACGCATCGATGGTGGTCAATCCGGAAAGTTCGGCCGCCAGCGTGGGTTCGCACAGCGGTTGCCAGGTCCGCTTGCGATCGTAATCCTCCAGCCACAACCCCGGCTCGTCGACGCACGTCGACATGAGCATTTTCGAATGGTTGCCCGACAGCGTTATCAGCTCGCTGGCTGCCGTCGCCAGACAACGAGTCAGATCGGATCGCAGCTGCACCAGTTCGCCCACCAGCCGTGACTCCGGCTCGGCCGCGGTCAATTCCCGGCAAGCACGGGCGATGCTGTCCGCAACGCCAAATTCGCGACTCTCAAACCAGCGAGGTCGCAACCACTTGCCACGCCCCTCGGCCAGGGTCATGGTCGCCCGAATAAACGAGTAATCCGGCTGGATGGCGAGTCCGATGGCCAGACGCTGGGATTGACCAAGCCGATAACGGTCAATCAGTTGCACAAATTCGGTGCGATCGCGCATGACATTGACCATGCTAGAGTGAATCAGGTACCGCAACCTTTCCCGAGCGAGGGATCGACAGCTCCGTCTGTCGACCCCGCGGGAATCCGGCAATCAGCGTTCCTTGCCTCCAACGAAATGTCTTCCGTGGTTCGCTGCTGCTGAACTTCTGACTGCCACTTACGCCGCAAACAAATCCGTCCGTGAACGCGGCGAATGTGATCAGGCGACCACACGCAGCTGGACCGGTTGTGTCTTTTGAATGCCCTCGATGAACTCCTCGAAGATTCTCAAGTCCAGTGCGGAAGCCGAATCGCTTTCCGGATGAAACTGCGTGCCCATGGCAAACCAGTCCGGCTGGTTGCTTTCGATGGCCTCGATCACGCCATCGGGACAACGGGCCGTCACATCAAACCCCGGAGCGATCTCGTCAATCGCCATGTGATGCCGACTGCACACGCGAATTTCGCCCTCGCCATACACACGCTCCATGATCGACCCCGGAGTAATATCCAGACTGTGGCGATGTCCTATGTCCTGGGCGTCACGATGCGGAATCGCATCCGGCAGGTCCTCGGGAATGTGCAGATACAAATTGCCGCCCTCATTGATGTTCAGCAATTGCAGGCCGGAACCGATTCCAAACACCGGCAAGCGGCGTTCGCCAGCCACTTTCATCAACATACGATCAAAAATTTCGCGACGCGGTTCCATGGGACGCACCGACGGATGCAGCATGAATCCATCACGACGGGGATCCAGATCAGCGCCGCCAATCAGCACCAGTCCATCCAGCTGTTCGACAATCCGGTAAACGTCGGCCTCGTCCTCGGCGGGAGGCAAGATCAGTGGAATGCCTCCGGCTGCGGCTACACAGTCGTAATATCCGGCAGCGATGTAGGTGAAAGCAGGCTGATTGCCCTGGGCGCGACGAAAATCTGCGTTGATACCGATAACTGGCTTGGACATTAGAAACTCCCTCTTGAGAAAAAGGTCCCTCGTGGACCAAAATGGTGAACGCGGTGAGACGTTCCGCAGGAGTTCAATGCTCGAAGGGGGTAAGTGTCACCCGGTTCAGGCTGGCAACGCTTGACAAAGCAAGACTGTTGACCTGGTCGTCAGCTGACGAAATTGAGTGACCTTGCCGACGTCGGGTCATCGTGATCCTGTCGGACAATCTCGGTTGGAAAAATCCCTTTCCTCCCGCAGGCGGGATGAGCGACTCGTCGCTCATTAATCAATCGTTAGGAATCGTTAGGAAAACTACGATTCGCCAAATGTGCCCGATCGCTCAGTAACACGCAACCA
>CAMYKF010000550.1 GCA_947258905.1 uncultured Pirellulaceae bacterium
CTGGGTCTTCAGGCACTACCTGCGGATCGTCGGCGAGTACAAGAAGTCGTTGGAGAAATATCCAAATCCTCCAGGTGTTTCGCTGACGGATACTGGGCTTTGAATAGGGCTATCAATGAGAAGAGCGCGAGCCACGATAAGTGGCTCGCGTTTCTCGCGATACCTGCAAACCTGAACCTCTGACTACGAAAGGAAGATCCTATGAAAACCAAAAATTTCAGATACATAGGCATTCTTGCGGTTGCCGCGATACTGCCCCTCACCGGCGTTGTCTTCGCACAAGGCCAGGATCAGGACCAGATGCGCTACCACAGGGATGCGGAAATAGACAAGAATGCTCATCCCGCTGAGCGTCCGTACTCGCCCTGGGTCGATCAGAACTTCCCTCAACGCCCGCTATTCGGTGATACGCACCTGCACACCTCTGCGTCTTTCGACGCCATCTCATTTGGCACCGCGCTGGGGCCGGAGGAGGCATACCGCTTCGCTCGCGGTGAGGAAATCACGTCCTCGATCGGCGTGAGGGGCAAGCTGAGTCGGCCACTGGATTTCCTCGTGGTCGCAGACCACGCCGAGAACATGGGCACGATGGGGGCGATGAAGGACGGCCTGCCGGAGCTCATGACCGATCCGACGGTACGAAAATGGCACAAACAGCTTCAGGCGGGTGGTGAAGAGGCCATGAAGCCCTACTACGACATCGTCAACTCGGTTGGGAAGAAGCCTTTACCGGAGGTATTGACCAACGAGCGCCTGACCCGCTCAATCTGGGAACAGCAGATCACCGCGGCCGAGAAGTACAACGAACCGGGCCGCTTCACCGCCTTCATCGGCTACGAGTGGTCGTCGAATGCCGGCGGCAACAATCTGCACCGCGTGGTCGTTTATCGGGATGGTGCGAACAGGGCCGAACAGATGATCCCCTATTCGAGCCTCATCAGCGAGAATCCCGAAGATCTCTGGGACTGGATGGCAGAATATGAGAAGCAGACCAACGGACAACTGCTTGCCATTCCACATAACGGCAACCTGAGCAACGGTCGCATGTTCCAGGACACCCAGTTCGACGGCAGTGCCATCACCCCCGAGTGGGCACAGACGCGCTCCAACTTCGAACCTATATACGAGGTCACCCAGATCAAGGGTGACGGTGAAGCCCATCCCTTCCTTTCGCCCAACGATGAGTTTGCTGATTATGAGACCTGGGATAAAGGGAATCTCAACCTCAGCGTTCCTAAAGAAGACAAGATGCTGCAGTATGAATATGCGCGGGCAGGACTGAAGCTCGGTCTCAAAATTGAACAACAAACGGGGACCAATCCTTATCAGTTCGGCATGATCGGCTCTACGGATGCGCACACCTCGTTGGCCGCTGTTGCCGAGGACAACTTCTTCGGTAAGCTGCCCCACGTCGAGCCTTCGGATCATCGAGTCTCTGCGACCATGGTGAAGTTCAATGAAATCGCCATCATGGCCTCGGACATGGCGGCTTCAGGCTATGCAGCGGTGTGGGCTTATGAAAACACCCGTGAGGCTATATTCGACGCGATGCGGCGCCGGGAAACCTACGCCACCACCGGCCCTCGCATGGTCGTGCGCCTGTTTGGCGGCTGGGATTTTACCGAGGAAGATGCGCATACTCGCCGACCCGCTATTGAAGGCTACAAACGTGGTATCCCCATGGGAGGCGAACTTGCACAAGCGCCAAAGGGGAAAGCTCCGACATTTCTCGTGGCAGCCCTGAAAGATCCTATCGGCGCCAACCTGGATCGTTACCAGATCGTCAAGGGCTGGCTCGACACCGACGGCAAGCTGCACGAGAAGGTCTACGACGTGGCCTGGGGCGGTGACCGCAAGCTAAATCGCAACGGCAAGCTGTCCCCAGTGGGCAATACCGTGGACGTCGCCAACGCAACCTACAGCAACACCATCGGCGCCACCGAACTGATTGCGGTCTGGGAGGATCCGGACTTCGATCCCAAGCAAAGGGCCTTCTACTACGGCCGCGTGATCGAGATCCCCACGCCCCGCTGGACGGCCTACGACGCTAAGCACTACAAGCTCCAGGTATCGAAGGACATCCAGATGGTGACCCAGGAACGCGCTTACACGAGCCCGATCTGGTACACGCCGGGGAGTTAAAGCCAAGAGTCAGTGTGCTGGTTTCCTGACATCCGACACCTGTAGCTAAGGATGGAAAACCCAATGAAATGAAATAGTTGAGCAGCATCCATGGGTTCCTGACAATGCGGGTACGTTCTGGGTGCGATGGCCGATGGCGGACATCATGGGGGAACACCTGAAATCGCTGCAGACCGAGCCTCCGGTCAACCCTGGCACGCCTGATCCATACGTGCCTGCGAAGAAATAGCCCCGAAGTATGTGCTCCTTGCTGAGAACACGCTGGCGAATCCTGGGCTTTGAATACGACTATCAGGGAGAAGATCAATGAGAACTACTTCAAAGAAGATCAATGAGAACTACTTCAACCGTTAAAGCGTGCCTGGCTCTGCTTGTCACGATTGCGACAACGAGCAATGCTCTCGCCGCCGACAAACCCAACGTCGTGCTCATGCTGGCCGACAACGTCGGCTGGGGAGATATCGGCGCCTTTGCCGGAGGTGAAGTACGCGGCATTCCGACACCGAATATTGACAGTATTGGTGGCGAAGGTATGACGCTAACCCAGTTCCTGGTTGAACCGGCTTGCACGCCTTCGCGCGCCGCATTGCTTACCGGGCGTTATTCAACACGCGTCGGGCTGAATACCGTGATTATCGGTGGCACCCCGAATACGCTGACCGCTTCAGAAATCACGATAGCTGAGCTATTCAAGCAAAAGGATTATGCGACCGCTTACGCAGGGAAGTGGCATCTGGGCATGGAAGAGCAGAGTTGGCCAACGCGGCAGGGCTTTGACGAATACCATGTAGGCGTCATTGAGACGTCAGACGGCACCCTCTACCGGGATAGCATGGAACGTTCCGGGATGGACGATGCGTTTATCGAGAATGTCGTCCCAAGAATCTTCGAGTCCGATGCCAAAGGTAATCTGGAGGCTGTTCGTGAATACACGGTGGAGTATCGCCATCAGGTCGAAGGCGACATTGCCGCGGCTTCCGTAGAATTTATCGA
>CAMYKF010000551.1 GCA_947258905.1 uncultured Pirellulaceae bacterium
AGATCGTTTTTTGCAAAGCCCGAAAGCGTGCTAGCGACCGTCTCGGATGCCGCGAAAAAAACGTACCAATCGATCCGCAAAAGTCTGCGTTGCTTGCCGCTTGTTCAATGATAGGTCCGAGCTTTAGCTCGGGTATTCCGGTAAATTAACCAAGTATCCCGTCCCCCGCCGCCGCTACGCCGCGGCGGGGGACGGCATTTTTTGTGTGATCGCGTTACCCGACGTAAACGTCGGGCCTCGTCTTGTGCGATCGCGTTACCCGACGTAAACGTCGGGCCTGATTTTGTGAGATCGCGTTACCCGACGTAAACGTCAGGCCTGATAATCTTTGCATCGGACGATGTGTGATCGTACGGGACGGAAGGACGTATTGTCCAATCCGTTCCAGCGCAGCGCTACCCGACGTAGACTTCGCACCTGATATTCGTCGCATTGCTCAATCCACGTCCCGCCAGAGACAAACGAACCACGTCAGATCCGTTCCAGTGTGGACACCGTGCGCTCGTTGGTGTGCTGGCCGGTGTTGCGGGTGGCGGCGGGTTCAAACAACATGACGTGCACTTCCTCGTCGGCCACCGGACGATGCTCCACGCCGCGGGGAATGATGACCATCTCGCCGGGCCCGAGTTCCACCTGGCTGTCACGCAACTCGATCCTCAAAAGGCCTTGCACCACAAGAAACAACTCGTCCTCGTGTTCGTGACTGTGCCATACGAAGTCGCCCTTGAGCTTGGCCAGCCGCACTTGCTGGCCGTTCAGCTCACCGGCTACCTTTGGATCCCAATACGTATCGAAGGCCGCGAACTTGTCACTGAGGACGATCTTTTCGATATCTGCCACAGGCTTATTCCGTTTTTAGACTCAGCAGGAATCGGTGGAACATTTCCATGTTGGCATCAACAGTCGGCTTGCCGCCGTAGAACTTGATGAAGTAATTACCGTCGCCACCGGTTTCGATAATGGCGGCCAGCATGCGATAGTCGTCACGCAGTGTCGGCGGGGCGGCAGGCCGGGGACGGTCGGCGAATGTGCCACTGACGTCAACGATATGCACGGTCATGCCGGCGATCTCGGTTTCCTCAACGGTCGCTTCATCACTGCTGGAACTGCCGTCGGGCTGCGAGAACTGGCCCATCCAGCGATCGATGTTGGCGTCGATCGAGCCGCCGGCGGCCATGATGGTCAGGCGGCCATCGGACTCGGCCTCGTCTTCCTCGACTTTGGGGATGCTGAATTCGGCTTCGATCATGCTGAACTTCGGCTCGACAACTTTCCATGAGGCAGGAGCCTGCATGATCATCGAACCGCCCGCCAGTTTGACTTCAGTGGTTTCCTGTTCTTCGGTCGCCGTGTCCTGAGCGCTCGCGATGCCGGCGATCAGCAATCCACTGCACACAATAACCAATGCGACTGGTAGTTTGATACGTATCATTTGCATTCCTGTTACTCAAAAAGAAGGTGAATTCAGCAATCGGCGGAACCAGGAAGGTGTTCACTCAACCCGATTGATTCTTAACGACAAAAAACAGCACAACCAGCAACGCGATGACGACAAGCGTTCCCGCGACCAGTCCCGCCGTGCCCCACATTGTACGACGCCGCCGGGCCTTTAACCACGCGGTCCGGGCACGGCTGGTATCGGAAGGCTGCTTTTCCGTGTTGATAATGTCTGGCGAATCGCCCGCCAGCCCCGCCAGCGAGGGAAATCGCGTGCCAGCAATTTCCCAGTTTTCCCAGCCCTCGCACCACACATACGAGTCGCTGGTGACTCGGCCTTCGTCAATCCATTGCTGCATCAATTCGGGACTGGCCGGACCGAATTGGCCACCGCTGGGCGGCCGCACATACCACACACTGTCTGACGACCCGTCCAGTGGATTTAGCGTACTTTCAGCCACCGTGCTGGAAACGCCGGCCGCAACCTTTTGCGATTCGGTCAGCATGCTGGACACCGCACCGACCTCTTCGGCCGGCGGCTGCAATACGACGCTGGATGTGGTCAGGGGCTGACTGGTTTGGGTCTGATGTTCTGATGCCAGCGGCGGCGAGTCAGGAGCGGATGTTTTCTCTGGCTGCTTTTCGTTCCACTGCCTCAGCCGCGTACGGAACTCGGCCTCGACCAGTTCGGAATCTGCGGGAACAAGAATACGCTTTTTGCAGTTGGGGCAAACACCGGGCCGATTCGCAAATTCCGACTGCACATTCAACGGTCTTTCGCAAACCGGACAGTGAAACAGGATGCCCATCTTTTACAGTCGCCCCCGCCGAGATTCCGTCGCGATCTATCACTCGCGCCCTTCACCCCGGATTATAAATGATCAACGGAGTTTGAACAGTTTTTTGCGAGCGGCCGTCGATTTTGGACAGGATCACAGGATCACAGGATTGACAAGATGGGTTTGTTCTTGATGAACCCGTCGCCCACTGGGAGAGTGCTGCCCGAAGGGCGTTGAGGCCGGCGG
>CAMYKF010000552.1 GCA_947258905.1 uncultured Pirellulaceae bacterium
AAGGTTGACATACGTCGTCACTGCGATTTGGATGCCGAACAGTCCAGGCGGCGGGGTTTTTCGGCAACTCGGCGGTTTTGCGTGGGCAGTGCGGAGAGCGGCAGCCAGAGAGTCAGTCCGGTTTCCGCATCATCGATGCCATTTGGCATCATCCGCGATGAAAGAGGGCAACAGGGGCACGCCTGAAGTCGTCATCTAGCCCGTGAATTTGCGGACCAGAATTCCGCTGGCCTGTCCCAGGGGAGTGATGTTGACGTTCACAAAACTGCTGCCTGGGGAGTCGACTTGCGGGTCAGCGGCATGCAACGGGCATTGCGGATCAGGCGTTTCGTAGTTGAGGATCGGGAACAGCTGTTCATGCTGCATGGCCTGCAGGCTGGCGATCGTTTCCACCACGCCACTGCCGGCTCCCAGATTGCCCATGTAACTCTTGGCGGCCGTCACCGGCGTTTTTGTTTCGCCGAAGATTTCGTCAATGGCCGCGGCTTCTTCCTGGTCGCTGCGAATGGTGGCATTGCCATGAGCATGGATATGCCCGACATCGGCGGGCGACATGCCGGACCGTTCCAGCAAGCCGACAAGTATATTTTCAAAAGCCCGGCGATAGTCGGCCACGGCCTTGATGTTGGCTACCGAGGTTCCGGCATAGCCTACGACTTCACCGAGGATATTGGCCGAGCGGGCCTCGGCGTGTTCCAGGGCTTCCAGCATCAGCACTCCTGCGCCTTCGCCCAGTACCATGCCGGCGCGATTGAGTTCAAAGGGCCGGCTGGCAGCGGCCGGATTGGCCATGCCGTTGACCAGCGCTTCCTGCAAAGCCACATGGACACTGCGTAGTGGATGGATCCGTGTTCCCGTCGCGCCGGCCAGCATGGCGTCTGCTGCACCGCGCCGTATGGTCGTGACCGCTTCGGCGATGGCCACGTTGCCGGATGCCTCTCGCATGGTCAGCGTGTTGCTCGGTCCGCGCAGGTCATTGTAAATCGCCACATGGCTGGCCGGCATGTTAGGCAGGTACTTGAGCAGCCACAACGGCGCTACCTGGGCAATTCCCTCGTCACCCCAGTTTTCAAAATGGAACCGGTGATGGCCGTTAATGCATTTGGAGATACCGGCGCTGAATTCCTGGGGCAGTGTGAGGATGTAGTCGGTGCCAAACACCGAGCCTACGCGGTCCGGGTCGCGAGTTGCCTGATCCAGTCCGGCATCCTGCAGAGCCAGTTGGGCGGCGGCCACGCCCATTTCGATTTCACGGCACATCAAACGCAGGCCTTTCTTCAGGCTGCGTTTCAGGGTCTTGTCGAGTTCGCCAAAGTTGTCGATGTGCCCGGTAAAATCGCGGGCTTCACCCCCGATGTGAGTCGGCAACGTATGGGGGGGCAGCGCCTGCAGGAAATCCACGCCGCTCTTGCCGAGCGACAGGTGATTCCACAGATCGTTAACGTTGTTGCCGAGCGGGCTGATCAGTCCCGCACCGGTAATAACAACGCGGCGCTTGGAGTATGGCATTTGGGTCGAGTCAGGGAACTGCGGTAACGGCCAATTGGCCCTATTCTAGAATTCGCACCGATATCGTCGAGATGGGTCAACCAGGCGAATTCCACGGCATTAATTAACGCCGGGGTACAATGGGCATCATTCCATTGGGATTCGCCGCGGTACTGCCGGGTACCGTGGCCTGAGGTGCCGCGTTGCGGGCAATCCCCTTGTATTCGATGAACATCAAGGCGTCTGCCCGGTGACGGGTGCCGTTCAACAGGGCGGGTATTCCCAGCAGTGCCTGCCGTTGCGGGTCCGGGGTGGCTACCACGCCGGCACTTAGTACCAGTACCTGGTCGGCTGGCCAGCGAAAACGCTCGTGGAGGTTCCAGCTGACCAGTTGCGGGATCTGTAAATCGACTGGCTGCACACTGCCGGCTGGCCCGGGCAGCTCGATGGTCACCGGCTGCACCCGCTCGATCTGGTTCATGTCGCAACCGATGATGGCCTCGATGGATCGCCCGTCAATCGAGGTCAGAGCGCTAAGCGACAGGTTGTAGCCCTCGTCGATCTGATCGGTGATCGGGCGGTACTGGCCAACGCCGTCGTTCACCCACGCGAGGGACCGCACGAAGGAAACCGGCCGCGTGCGACCCAGCAAATACTTCTGGCCATCATTGACGATCAGATCGCCGTTGCTGCGTTCCTGGTAATCACCGCGGTTTCGCAGAATGCCGGACAGGACCGCCGCATTCTCCTTGGACATCAGCCACGCCTCGACGCCGGGCGAATTGACCTGGATCGGCTGCATCATGGGAAAGGCCACGCTGCGCCAATCGGGACTGGCAATCGTGCACAGCTTCATGCCGAGCACGCGGGCCTGACCCCGCGAACTGACAAAGCGGTCGATGATCGGCTTGATTCGATTCTGGACTTCCGGTGTGTGATAGACGTGCAATTCGTTCCGCGCAGCATTGAGCACGCCCATCGGCTGGGTGAACCACAATTCGGTACCGGTTTCCTTGAGAATCCAGTCCACGATCGCCTGTTCGGGGTTATTCGTGTTCTGGATCATGTAGGTATAAGGCGAAATGTCGTAGGTGCGCCATACCTGACCGGCATCGTTGGGCAATTGCTGCAAGCCGCGTGTGACCGTCGTGATCCCCGAGTCCACGACTTCCTGATTGCCTGCGTTTTGCAGGCCAGCGTCCGGGGCCCGGGGGGCCGCGATCATGGCTGCCGGCTGCACCGGATAGGGCGGCGCCGCTGCCGATTGAACAGCGCCCTGCGTCACCACACTTTGCGGCATTGTCGGGGGACCCGCCGGGCTGGCGGGCAGAGGCCGGGCGACGGGAATCGGCATGGCCGGTTGCGGCAATCCGGAGGCCGCTGCAGCGTTGTTTTGCATGGCGGCTGGATCCCGAACCGGAGCCCCCAATCCGGGTTGCCACGGTAACGTATTCTGATCGACCACCGAGTGTTCCTGGTCCACCGGTGGTACCGGTGGCGGCGCTGATTCGGCGGGCGGCGTCGATTGAGCCATACCGGGTTGAGCCAGACAAGGTAATCCGGCGCAAATCATCATCAGGCAAATCGCAACTGGTCCTGGCACGCTGCGCATAAGAATTCTCCATCCGTGGAAAGTTACGCGGGCAGTATATGTCGGGCGGCAAATTGCCAACAATATCGATCGGTGATCAGTCGTGCCTTATTCGTTTTTGACAGCTGATTCGACGAGTCGCCTTGAACGGCCGGAAAAACCGCGGTTTTTGTGGCTTGCTCCACGCAGAATCTTTGCATTGCCCGGTTTTTTGTCATGCCAACTTGTTGTATTCGCCGGGCATTCGCCCGATAATCGAATCAGCGAAAGCTCTCGAACACACTGCCACTTCCCTTCAACTGGTGCAGGCTTTGGAACAGGGCACGGGAATGACGGGTTCGAATTCATCTGATCTCTCGACAGGACACGCTGGATTGCCAAAATCCGTGGAAGTCCTCGACCATCTCAAACAACTGGAGCGAGGGGAGCGCCCTGCTCCATTTCGCGGCTCGCCTGAGGAGCCGGCGACCAGCCCCATTGATCCCGAAGACGATTCGCTGCGCGAATTTTACGACGAACAAACCGGGGGATTCTGGGAAAGCGACGTGGTACATGGTTCCAAGTCGTGGCTTGCCAGCATGATTATCCACCTGACGGTAATCCTTGGGCTGGCGTTGTTGACGATGCGGGTCAGTGTGAATCCCCCGATCGCACTGGAACTGGGCACTGACGATTTGGCCGCGTTGACGGAACTGGAGGACTTCCAGTTCGACATGTCCGGCCTGGAAGATTTTGACAAGGCCCAGGATGCGCCGGAACAACGCGTTGCCGACGAGTTGCTGGAATACCAGCCGGAACTGGAATTCGCCGCAGACTTTGCCGAGCCGTTGTTTGAATCTGGCCAGGCCGTCAACCAGGATCTGTCGCAAGTGGTCGCCAGGCAGATTCGTGACGTTGACGTGTCGGGCGGCGGTGGTTCCAGTTTTTTCGGCATCTCGGCCAGCGCCGGCAATATTGTCTACATCGTGGATCGCTCCGGCAGCATGCAGGGCCAACGCTGGCACGACGCCAGCAGCGAGTTGATCAAGTCGATCGAGTCGTTGCAGCCGGACCAGAAGTTTTTTGTCTTTCTGTTCAGTGACGCCTGCCATCCCATGCCCCAACTGGAGGGTCGCAACAAGTTGGTCAGTGCCAACAAGAGCAACATTGACGCCGTAAAGCTGTGGTTGGGGAGGCAATTTCCCAATGACAGTACGATGCCCTTGTCATCGGTGCGACGTGCCTTGCGGATGGAGCCCGACGCGATTTTTCTGCTGACCGATGGCCAGTTTTACGACCGCACCGGTCCCTATCTGCTGCGGCGAGCTGTATTGCAGCAAAACGTCAGTGATCCCGACGACGTGGTGATTAACACGATTGCCTTCCACTGCGATGTGGGATTGGAAATGCTGCAGGAAATCGCCCGCAGTTATCACGGTTCTTTTCGCTCGGTTGAGTAGCGGCGAGCGGCCAATTGCCCTGTCACGGCGTTGACCAAAATCGCCGATCTGGGTATCTTTACAGGTAGTTCGGAGGCTTTGTGCCGATGCAGGACACGCCCAGGGCGTGTTTTTTTTGCGAATTGACAGCACGGGAGAGGACAAAGTGAACAAGTTCAACTGGAGGAGTTCAACGTGATTTAGCAGGTTCCTTTTCATCACTCGATCCGCGGCCTGGTTGATGTAACAGGCTTGTTCCCCGGAACCGGAATCGATTGATGTGGCAACTCGAGCTGGACCGTCTGTCAAACGGCATGGCTGTCCAAAAAGTTGTCCGGCGGTGAAAGTCAGCATTGCAAATCGCAGCGTTGAACTGGAGCCGGCGGTTTTTCATTTTAGGACCCTGATTTCGATCGCGACGGATCACCAGGTACGGACAAACAAACAGGACGGATATCTCATGAATGCAGGTGAAGTACTACGAATTGTCGACTCGCTGCACCGCGACAAAAACATTCCCAAAGAGATTGTTTTTGTAGCGATCGAATCAGCCCTGGTCTCCGCTGCGCGCAAACACTTCGGCGAAGAAGCCGACATTGAGTTCAATATCGATCGCGAGTCCGGTGAAATCAGCGGACGTTGCGGCGACCAGCAACTGGATTACGAAGAAGTCGTAGGTCGCATTGGCGCCCAGACGGCCAAACAAGTCATTATTCAGAAAGTGCGCGAAGCGGAACGTGACGCGCAAATAATCGAATTCGATCAGCAAATTGGCGAGATCATTTCCGGAACCGTGCACCGCAGCGAAGGCAGTGTGACGACGGTCACGCTGGGCAGTGTCGAAGCGATCTTGCCACGCAGCGAACAAATACCCGGCGAAACCTATCAACCCAACGACCGCATCCGCGCCGTGGTCACCGAAGTCAAGGCCCAGGGGAGCCGAATCAAGGTCGTGCTCAGTCGGACCCGCGGCGTGCTGGTGCAACGCCTGTTCGAACAGGAGATCCCTGAAATTGCCGACGGCGTCATTTCGATTAACGCCATCGCGCGGGAACCGGGGTACCGCACCAAGCTGGCGGTCAGCAGCATCGACACCAAGGTTGATTGTGTTGGAGCCTGCGTGGGTGTGCGTGGCAACCGCATCAAAAGCATCATCGACGAACTTTCCAATGAACGCATTGACATTGTGCGATTCGACGAAGACCCCCAGGTGATGATTCGCAATGCGCTGCAACCGGCCAGCGTGGATGAGGTCATTTTGTGTAACGAGATTGGCCGCGCCATTGTGCTGGTGGCCGAGGACCAGTTGTCGCTGGCCATTGGCAAGCGGGGCCAGAATGTTCGCCTGGCCAGCAAGCTGTGCGGCTGGGATATCGAAATCATGACCCAGGAGGAACTGGAAAAACAAATTGAACGTGCCGTAGAGGGCTTTAGCCTGCTGGAAGGCGTGGATGAGGATCTGGCCAATGTGCTGGTCGGTGAAGGTTATTTGTCCTACGATGACCTGGAAGTAATCGAGCCGGATTTCCTCATGAATATCGGTGGTTTGACCGCCGAGCAGGTCGACGCCATCGTTGCCCAGGCGGAAGTCAGGGCTGAGGAGGCGGAACGGCTGCTGCAGGAACAACGCCGCATCCGGAGAGCCGAGAAAGAGGCCGAAGCGGCCCGCCAGGCTGCCCAGGCCAAAGCCGAGGCAGCGGCAGCCGAGGCTGCGACAGAAGCCGAAGCAGCAGCAGAAGCTGAGGCTGCGGCCGCTGCAACCAATCCAACCGGGGCCACGCCGTCCGGCGACGACGCCCCGACCACGGATCCGTCAGCTGCAACTGCCGAATCCGATACGCAATCGACTGATGGTTCGGCGAGCGGCGCTGCCAAGGCAACGCCCGATTCCGCCGATGCGGGTGACGCCACCACCGGAGATCTCCAGGCGTCGCACAAATCCGAATAGGAAACATCCGATTGGTAGTGTTTCAACGAAAGACTGAGTGATCAGTCCGGAGTTGTCGCAGGAGAAATTCATGTAACAGGTTTTTGAGTGATCCATTCGGTCCGTTTCGGCGGCCCGAATCATGACCCCTAAGGAGGTCCCGAAAAAGTGTCCATTCGCATTTACGCGTTCGCGAAGGAACTGGGAATCGACAACAAAGAGTTGCTTGGTATCTGCGACAAGCTGGGTATCAAGGGCAAGGGGTCTGCGCTGGCCAGTCTCGATGACGATGAAGTCGCCAAAATCAAACAACACCTGACCGGCGTCCCGGAGGAGCCCAAAGTCCGCACCAGCAGCGCGGCGGCTCCTGCCCCCGAAAAATCTGCGCCAATCCGGGGTGACGCGGTCGCACGCACCGCCTCTCCGGTTCGCGACCTGAATCAAAAACCGCGGCAACCAGGCAAGGACAAACCAGCCGCGCCCCGCGAACCGCAAAAGAAGCCGGAAATCAACATCAAAGTGGCGACGATGCCCGAGGTGCAACAACCTGTCGCCAAAGTCGAGCCCGGCGAGAAAGTCCAAAAACCCGATATCGCGCTGCCTCAGGAAGCGATCCGCGACGCCATGCGGAAGAAAGCCAAATCGGGTTCCTCGGCACCCTTGCAGGATTTCACCAAGTCCAAACCCAAGGGACCACAACCCAAGGGACCACGCAAGGGCGGACGAGCTGGCAAACCCGCCAGTCCGCTGGGTTCAATGGTGGAAACGCCGCCAGCCGGTCCGTTGACCGGTCGACGCAAAGGCGGCAAACGCGGCGAACGGCACGGCAGTGGAGAGCGTGTTGATTCCGGTATGGGCAGCACGCGGCAGTCGCGGCAAACGCGACGCCGTCCTTCCCGCGGTGATGATGACCGGTACTCGCGGCGTCGACCCTCGCGCCGCCGTAGCGGCCCGGTGGCCAATACGGCCGCACCGCGCAAGGAAAATCTCGTACTGGAACTGCCCTGCACCGTGCGTTCTTTCTCCGAAGCTACGGGTGTCCCCGCGGTCAAGGCAATGCTGACTCTGCAACAACTCGGCGACGAATCGGCCCGGACCATCAACTCGCCCATGTCCGACGAAATGGTCGAAATGCTGTTCGATGAATTCGGGATTAACAATATCGAACTCAAGGCCCGGGAATCGCTGGAAGAACAACTCATTGATTCGCTGGAAACTCACGAAGACGATCCGGACTCGCTGGTGCCACGACCCCCGGTCGTGACATTCCTCGGCCACGTCGACCACGGCAAGACATCGCTGCTGGACGCCATCATTGGTATTAACGTCGTCTCTGGCGAAGCAGGCGGAATTACCCAACACATTCGCGCCTATGAAATTGAAAAGAACGGTCAGAAGATCGCCTTTGTCGATACGCCCGGCCACGAAGCCTTTACGGAAATGCGGGCCCGGGGTGCCAACGTTACCGATATCGCCGTACTGGTTGTGGCCGCCGACGATGGTGTCATGCCGCAAACCGAGGAAGCCATCAGTCACGCCAAGGCGGCTGGTGTGCCGATTGTCGTGGCGCTAAACAAAATTGATTTGCCCGGTGCCAATCCCGACAAGGCGCTACAGGATCTGGCCAGTCACGAATTGCTGCCCAGTGAATGGGGCGGTGACATCGAAGTCGTGCGTACCAGTGCCATCGACGGTACCGGCATGGATGAACTGCTGGAAACCATTCTGGTGACCGCCGAATTGCACGAGTACAAGGCCAACCCGGACCGTGCGGCCATGGGTACGTGTCTGGAAGCCGAACAGGAACCGGGCCGCGGTGTGATTGCCAAGTTGATGGTGCAAAACGGCACGCTGAACATCGGTGACGTTATTGTCTGCGGCGCCGCTCACGGACGCGTTAAGGCTATGTACAACACGCTCGACGCCAACAAAACCGTCAAGGCCGCTGGCCCTTCCACGCCGGTTAACCTGACTGGTCTGGATGTAGCTCCCGAGGCCGGCGATCGCTTCTATGTGCTGGAGGATATTGCCGACGCCCGCACGATTGCCGAATCGCGAGAGTTTGCTTCACGGCACCAGTCCCTGTCGGGCATCACAACCCGGGTTTCGCTGCAGGAATTCCAGGATCGTCTGGAGTCGGGTTCGCTGGTGGATGTTGACGAAGTTGTCACGCTGAATTTGATCATTCGGGCCGATGTGCGGGGATCGATCGAGGCCATCCAGAAGGAACTGGGCAAGCTCGATCATCCAGAAGTCCGCGTCAATGTGTTGCAGGCCCTGGTCGGCGGCATCACGGTGGCTGACGTGCGGCTGGCCCAGGCCTCCCAGGCGGTGATCATCGGGTTTAACGTGGTGCCCGATGATGCAGCACGCAGTCTGGCCGATGAGTTGCAGGTGGAAATCCGCCGCTATGAAGTAATCTACAAGGTGTCCGACGACATCCGCGCGACGCTGGAAGGCCGTCTGAAACCCGAAGAACATGCGGTGGAACTCGGTACCGCCATGGTATTGCGGGTTTTCAGCATCAGTCGCGTGGGCTCGATCGCCGGCTGCCGGGTAATGCGTGGCAACATCGAACGTGGCTGCCGGATCCGGCTGATCCGTGACAGCCGCATCATTGGTGATTATCCTCTGGATTCGCTGAAACGTGAAAAGGATGACGCGAAAGAAGTGAAGAGCGGCATGGAATGCGGTATCAAGCTCGCCGGTTTCAACGACATCAAGGAAGGCGATACGCTGGAAGCCTACAAGATTGAAGAAGTCGCTCGCACACTGTAACCACTGAATCCGCCGTATCGATCGCCATGAGTTCCCGACGAGCCCTGAAAGCTGCCCAGGCCATACGCGAAGTCGTCAGCACCGCCATCCTGCTGGAGCTGAAAGACCCGCGGGTCAGTGACGTGACGGTCACGATGGTGGAGGTCTCCGGCGATCTGCGGAATGCCAAGGTTTATGTCTCCATCATGGGCGACGAAACCAGGCAACAACTGTGTCTGCATGGATTGCGCAGCTCCACGGGTTACCTGCAAAAGCGCGTTGGCAACCGGATCGACACACGCTATACGCCACGGCTGAAATTCGTGCTGGACAAGGGTGCCAGGAATGCCATGGAAGTGACCCGCATCCTCAAGGAAGTCCTGCCGCCGGAGGACGAGGAAGCGGACGAGGTGCCCGAGGCCGCACCCGGGGTCACGGTCGCACCAGACGTTCAGGCAGTTCCTGATCCCGATCACGACTAGTCATCATTCATCATCTATTTCCAACGGAGCATTGACGCCAACATGGCTGTTTCCAACCGCGCCGCGAAACTCAGCAAGTTGCACAAGGTCGCCAAAAAACACTATCAACTGGTCACGCCACCGGCTGACCGCAGCATCCTGGAACACTTGTTGTACGCCTGCTGTTTGGAGGACTCGTCGTTCGATTCGGCCGACACCGCCTTTGCCCGCCTGCAACAGGGCTTCTTCGACTGGAATGAAGTGCGTGTCACGACCGCCGTGGAACTGGCTGAAGCCATGGACTGCCTGTTGGAACCGGCCGCCGCCGCCACGCGGCTGAAGAAAACACTGCATTCAATGTTCGAGACGAACTATTCATTCGATATCGATGCACTGCGCAAGGAGAATCTCGGCAAGGCAGTTCAGAAAATCGAAAAGTACAAGGGCGTTACGCCGTTCGTGGTCTCCTATGTCGCGCAAAACGGATTGGGCGGACACTCCATCGCTGTCGACAAATCCCTCATCAACCTGATGTACACGATCGGAGTGATCGACGAAAAGGAAGCGGAAAAGGGACTAGTGCCGGGCCTCGAGCGGGCGATCCCCAAGAACAAGGGCATCGAGTTCTTTTCGCTCGTCCACCAGCTGGCCGTGGCCTATACCAGTTCGCCGTTTAACAACGATGTGCGGGCGATCCTGGTGAGCATCGCTGCCGACTCCAAGGACCGCTTCCCGAAACGCACACGCAAGAAAAAGCCCGCTGCCGAACCTGTTGCCAATACCAAAGCCAAAGCCAAAACCAAAGCCAAAACCAAAGCCAAAACCAGGGCCCCCGCCGCTGCCACTGCCACCTCGACCAGAAAAGCCGCCAAAAAGAAAACCACTGCCGGCAAGAGCAAGCCGACCGGGCAAAAAGCCGCAACAAAAAAGACTGGCAAGAAGAAATCCGTCAAAAGGAAAACCACAGCCCGGAAAACCACCGTACGCAAGAAAACCCGCAAGTCACCGCCGTCCAAGCGACTGGCGAGAAAGAAGCCGCGGTAAGGTAGTGCCGCGACATGGCTAGCAGGCTCACTCCGTGAGCCGTCTGCGACATATAACGGAGTATTGTATTCTTTTTGCTATTTGGTGGTTCTTATTCCGCCTGTCAGGAGTCGCAACAATGGCCGGGCACAGCAAATGGGCCAACATCAAGCACAAAAAAGCCGCCACGGATGCCAAACGCGGCAAGGTGTGGAGCAAGCTCAGCAAAGCCATCATGGTGGCGGCCAAAGCCGGTGGCGGCGATCTCGATACCAACATCCGCCTCCGCACACTGGTGGCCGACGCCCGGGCTGTCAGCATGCCCAAAGACAACATCGCGCGGGCGATCAAGAAAGGCAGCGGCGAGCTGGAAGGTGCCGATGCGTTTGAGGAAATTGTCTACGAGGGTTACGGTGCTGGCGGCGTTGCCGTGATGTGTGACATTCTCACGGACAATCGCAATCGGACCGCTCCCGAACTTCGCAAGATCTTTGAGAAACACGACGGCAACCTGGGCGCCACTGGCTGTGTCGCCTGGATGTTTGACCGACGTGGCCTGTTTGTCATCGCCAAAGACACCGTGGATGAAGAGCAGTTGATAGATATCGCCCTCACCGCCGGCGCTGAGGACATCAAGACCGGCGACCAGGAATACGAAGTCATTTGCGATTCCGATATCTTCTCCGATGTGCGTCAGGCACTGGAAGACGCCGAAATCACTTGCCTGTCCGCCGAAGTCACCCGCATCCCGCAAAACACCGTGGAACTGGATGCCGATACTGCCCGCCAGGTACTCGCCCTGATGGACGCCCTGGACGACCACGACGACGTGCAAAACGTCTCCGCCAACTTCGATATCCCCGAAGAAGCCATGAGCAGTTT
>CAMYKF010000553.1 GCA_947258905.1 uncultured Pirellulaceae bacterium
ATCTCCAGCTGTTCCTTGCGGCGTTCAAAAAAGTTGCCGGTGTCCATGGTGGCGCGAAGCCACGGGGAATCGATGGCCTTGATGATCCGCAGTACGCCTTCAGCCGTGCGGCCCAGACCCCAGTGGTTTTCCAGTCCCATCACCACTCCGCACTTTTCCGCCGCCGGCAGGCACTCCGTTAGTGAATCAATTACCCACTGGAATCCCTGATCATCGGTGTATCCTTCCAGTCGATCCTCGATGCCCTTGTTGGCCATCAGTTCGTCAAAGCTTTTGGTGGTGCCCCAGCGCCCGGTGTTGACGCGAATCGTGGGAATGCCCAGGGCGTAAGCCATTTCGATAAAGCCGATCGTGTCATCGATGTTCTTTTGTCGACGCTCGGCATCCGGCGTTACAAAACCCTGGTGGGTCGACATGCCGCACAGATCCAATCCGTTTTGAAAAGCCCGTTGCTTGAGTTGTTGCAAGTAGCGTGGCGAGTCGTCTTCCATCTGCACCTTGAGAATCTCCACGGCATCGAATCCCATCTCGGCCGCCAGATCGATACAGCGGGGGATCGTAAATCGGGAATCGTCGCGATAACGCCAGAAGGAATAGGTCGAGATGGCGATCGGGTTGGGTACAAACGGGACCGCTGCGGCTTGCTCCTGCCGGGACGGTGATTCAGCCAGCAATTGGTTGCCAGCCACCAGCATTCCGGCTGACAAACAGGTACCCGAAGTCAAAAACTGGCGGCGATTTGGCGTGTGACGCATGACAGCCCTCGAACAAAACGTTGGGAATGCCGTATTATCCACGGGTACCAATTCCAGTTCAATCATCGGGATTGCCCGTCGATTCGCCGAAATGATTGCCGGAAACGGACGTGCGAGGCGACTAATGGCGAGACGCGTCACTTGAAAAGAGACAAGGAAACCACATGAACACGTTCAAATCTGCGCCCATCCTGTTCGTTTTGATCGCGATCGTCACCGTTTGTCCTGCTGGCGTCGATGCCTGGCAACAGAGCGATCAGGAACCCGCCGCCGACGCAAAGGCTCCCTCGGAAGCCGCCATGGTCCTCCAGCAGATTCGCGAGCATATCGAGGCGGGCAATTGGCAGGGCGTTTCCAATTGCATGACCGACGAGGCATGGGACCGGTTTTGCAGCCAGCAGGTCGTGGAAGCGATCTCGGTAGCCAATATCGATGCCGACATTCCCTTGCCGGGCATCGAGGAGGCCCAGCAGGCGATCAAGGCAGCTTTGGAGAAACACGGACTGGATGAACTGGAAATCGATCGTCCGTCCATTGAGATTCGCATGGGCCACGGGATGGAAGACGAAGAGGAAGTGGAAGTTGAAAAGGACAAGGAAGCTGCCACGGCTGAAGACGCTCAACATGAAAAAATCATCGCGGCCCTGGATGACAGCGGCGATAGGATGACCATCGTGGGCGATCTGTGGAAAGCCAAGGCCGCTTCACCGTTTGGCGTCAGCGTGTTCTTGGGTGACATTAAACAAGAGGTTGCCGACGGCGACTCGGTGTCGCTCAAGATCAGCCCCTCCACTCCGGAAATGCATGACGAAGGCGGACTGTCGCTGGTGATTGCCGTGCCGCCGGTATTTGTCGATATCCGCAAGGAAGGCGGCGTGTGGAAGTACGCCGGCGTCGATCAGGAAAAAACGGACGAGGCGATGAAGAACTTTCGCCCGCCCATGCACGGTGGCCAGCGCAGCGATTTCTGACATATCACGGGTGATCCGTAGCGGTGGCTTCCGCCGCCGAGCCATACAACACTTGCCGGCGGCTGGAAGCCACCGCTACGTTCTCAGGTGCGTTGTGCGTGTTTGTTCTAGCGCGTTTGTAACGGTTGTCCGGCAGAATTCTGAATTGATAGCACCCGTTTTTACTGGGCAACGGGTCGCCGGCCGCCAATAATACTCGCGGACCACAGACCGGCCAGCTGATCGGTCGATAATGTCCCGTGGGGGCCTTTGTCCGCGATGATCCAGTTCTTACCGTCAGGTTTTGTCTGTGCAACTTCACCGGGTGATATTTCGAACGTGTTTGTTGACAGGCGTATGTCTGGCACTGCAAGCCGGTCCGTGCCTGGCCCAGCCGTCACCCGGTCGGCCGCATACGGCCGCGCGCCCGGCCGCAACGTTGAACGCCGATCCGGAACTCAACCGCCTGATCACCGGTCTGGTCCTCAAGCACATGCCGCACAGCTATACGCGCGACAAGGATTGGGGGCATCAGGACGAACGCTGGGACGGCATCAAGTGGAAAACGGACGGTTGGCAGATCAAAACCAAACGCCGCAAGAAAAAGGTGAATCACGGAAAATGGCGCAAGTACTCAGCGTCACTGGTCGATCCCAAACGTCAGTTTTCCATTCGCATGACCAACATTCACCAAAACAAGGATCAGAAACTGGCCTTTCGTCTAACGTTTACGACCAACATCAAACTGG